>JANMRV010000407.1:0-2137 GCA_031388685.1 Planctomycetota bacterium | reverse complement strand
CAGGCGCGGGGTCGGCGAAAGTGGCGGAGTCGAGGCTGGCTCCGTACCTCGCTGCACACCGGTGACTGACGCTCGGCGATGGGGTACAACCCCGAAGACCGATCCGTCCACTTCCGCCAGCGCCCGTTCTGGGCCCTTCTTCGTCGATGAAACTTTTTCGCCCCTTTGTTCGCGCCGCGCGCGCCGGATTCACGTTGGTCGAACTGTTGGCCGTGATCCTGATCATCGGCATCCTGGCCGTGGCGCTGCTGCCCAGGATCCAGGAGGCCGTCGACCAAGCCGAGGTCACCGCCTGCAAGAAGAACATGCAGGAGATCTACAAGGGATTCATGATGTTTCGCACGACGTACGACAGGACGCCGAACGAATCCGGCGTTCGATTTTTCGCCGAGCTGATCTCGATGAAGGTCCTGGAGAACGACAGTCGCAGCGT
Source organism: Planctomycetota bacterium (assembly GCA_031388685.1). Classification (GTDB taxonomy): domain Bacteria; phylum Planctomycetota; class UBA1135; order UBA1135; genus JADJQU01. Next base: position 1,704 of record JANMRV010000407.1, on the reverse strand, counting down.
CGACAAGTTGAACTGCCCCTCGGTCAAGAATCCGCCCGGCACGCAGGGCACGCCCAAGGAAGAGTGGTACCGCGATCTCGCGCCGATCGACGGGAGCTGGTCGTCCTACGCGGGGCGCGACAACAAGCTGCACCCGCTCAAGAAATTCTCGGGCAAGGAGCCGCTGGTCGCCGATGACAACGATGGCGGCATGAACCACTCCCATTCCACGGTCGTGCTCTACGGTGACGGCGCCCCGATGGCGTTCGAACTCGCCGAACTCATCAAGGAAGGCAAGCTCCAGGAGAAGGAAGACCTGATCGTCGGCCCAGGCTCGCCGGTCGAGGACCTCCAGAAGCTCTCGCTGGACTAGCGCACTTTCGGTCTGCACTCTCCAGGACTCCGTGCGGCCGACCCGAAAGAAGCGGGGTGCCGGGTGAGGGTCCTCGGCGTTCCTGATGAAACCCATCTCACTGCTGCGTTCGCTGCGGCCCCACCAGTGGGTCAAGAACGTCTTCGTTCTAGCCGCCGTCGCCTTCGCCTACGGGGAAGTCGGCAGCGTGCATCCGGCGGACCACGCAGATCTCGTCCACGCCATCGAGGCCTTCTTCGCATTCTGCATGGGGGCCAGCGCGATCTACCTGGTCAACGACGTGCTCGACGTCGAGAGCGACCGCGCGCATCCCTCCAAGAAGAACCGTCCGATCGCCGCCGGCGAGGTCTCGGTGCCGCTGGCCCTGACGACGAGTGCGATTTGCATCGCGGCCTCGCTCTTCCTCGGCTGGCTCGCCGGCGATCACAGCTGGTCGGTCGTCTGGGTGGTCGGCGGCTACATCGCACTCAATTTCGCCTACAGCATCCGACTCAAGCACCTGGTGCTGATCGATGCTTTCTGCATCGCCGGCGGATTTTTGCTGCGCGTGCACGCCGGCGGTATCGCGGCCAATGCGAAGATTTCGCACTGGCTGCTCCTGTGCACGCTTTTCCTCGCGCTGTTCCTGGCGTTGTGCAAGCGCCGCGCGGAGATCGAGCTGCTCGGCGAGGATCGCGGCGCGCACCGCGCCAATCTGCGCGAGTACACCGTCGGCTTCCTCGACCAGCTGGTGACCGTGCTCGCAGCGGTGACGATCGTCAACTACACGATGTACACGGTCGCCGAAGAAACCGTCCGGAAGTTCGGCTCGACGCGCCTGATCTGGTCGGTGCCGTTCGTGGTCTTCGGCATCGCGCGCTACATGTTCCTGGTACAGACCAGCCGGGCGGGCGGGAATCCGACGCGCGTGCTGCTCGGCGGCGACGCGATGTTCGTGGCCAATGCACTGGCCTGGGCCGGCGTAGTCGCGCTCGCCTTGTTCCAGCATTGAGGCCGCGATCTGCGCGCCGCGCTTGACCGCCGCGGCTGGCCGCGTACGCTCTTCGCTCGCCATCGCAGGCTTTCGCACCAGGAGAATCGATGAGTTTTGCGCAGTTGAAGCTCGCCAATCGCATGTCCCAACTGGGGACCGAGTCCGCTTTCGAGGTTTTGGCGCGCGCCCGCGCCCTGGAAGCCCAGGGCAAGAGCATCGTCAACCTCGGCATCGGCTCGCCCGATTTTCGCACGCCCGACAACATCGTCGAGGCCGGCATCAAGGCGCTGCGCGACGGCATGCACTTTTACACGCCGGCCAAGGGCCTGCCGCAGGTGCGCGAGGCGGTCGCGGAATACATGCAGCGTCAGTGGAGCGT
>JANMRV010000397.1:0-4662 GCA_031388685.1 Planctomycetota bacterium | reverse complement strand
GACCCGCGCGCCACCGACACTCCTTTTCCTCAGGACGACTATGATAAAGGCTCGATTGCGACTGTTCTGCCCACTAAAAGAGTCCACCATGAAAACTCAGCTTGCCGTTCTGCTCGCCTTCACACTCCTGTTGCTCGGTTGCTCGGGAGGCGGAAGTTCGACCGGCTCCGCCGCCACAGGCACCTTGGACGTGCTCGCGACGGATGCGCCATTCGCGCGCGATCTAGTCACGCAGGCCCGCATTTCGGTGACCAAGATCACCATCCACGAGGATGCGAATGCCGGCTCGGGATTCAGGACGATCTACGACGGCGTGCCCGTCGATCTTGATCTGCTCGATCTTCAGAACGGAGTGACGCGCGTACTGGTTCACGCCACGTTGCCCGTGGGCGACTACCGGCAAATGCGACTGATCGTTTCGGGTGCTTCGCTGACGCTGATCAATGGAAACATCTACAGCACGGCGAATGGGACGCTTTCGCTGACCAGCCAGGGCACCAGCGGCTTCAAAGTTTTCATCCAGCCGGCCGTCCACGTTTCGTCCCAGCTTGCGACCTCGCTCCTGCTCGACTTCGATTTGAGCAAGACGTTCCATCCGATTCCCGCCAACGATGCGCTCAACGCGACCTCGTACAAGTTGATGCCGGTGATCAAGGCCTGCAACTTGTCAAGCACCGGCGAGATCCGGGGCCTGGTGACGAAAGATGACGGCAACGGGCAACAAATCGGCGTCGATGGCGCGACGGTCTACATCCTGCCGCCAGGTGAACTCGATCCCAACAACAGTGTCGCCACGACCGGGAGCATGCCCAACGGCAGCTATGCGGTGATCGGGCTCGACCCGGGCCCCTACGACGTGCTGGCGACGGAGGGTGCCCTGCAGGGACGGGTGGACGCGCAACAGGTCAGCACGGGCAATGTCACGACCGTGGATGTGGTGATCCAATAGTCGACGGCGGAGCCTAGGAGCGCGCAAGGAAATGGGGCTTGATCGATCCAACTTCGCCGCGGGGGCATTCGGCGCATTCGCGCTGATCGCCGGCTCGATGGCGCTTGCGATGAATTGGACCGCCCGGGTTCGATTGGGGCAGGCCTCAGTCGACGTGGCCGTGATTCCTGAGCATGCCGTCGCTCACGAGTACGCCGATCCGGTGCAGCCCCTCGCTGTCCCCGCAGCCGGCACTGTGCTGCGCCCACAACCCGTGCCGGGACTGCGCACCTCCCAAGCCGTTGATTGGCCGAGCATCGTCCGCGCACCTCTTGACGCTCTCGTGCTCACGCTCGAAAACCCGGCGGGATCTCGGCCCAATTGGGAGCACGAAGTGCGGGCCGTGGCCGGTTCGCTCGACGCGGGCGCGAGCCCTTACCTGCTCACCGTCGTCGGGGACGCGTCCCGCGGACTCAGCGAACGCGTAGCCGCCGCGGAGATGCTGCGCATACTCAGTGCAATGGCGGGCGTTGCCGGAGATCCCGCTGGCGATGGCTCTCGCGTCGCGGACGAAGCGCTGCAGGCCCTGCGTCTGGCCGCCTCGGCGGTGCAACCCTTTCCCGTGCGCTGTGCTGCGGCCTGCCGATCACTGGCCGCCCTCGGCACAGAGAACGACCACGACGGACTTCTGCAGGCGCTGGTGGCGCCCGATGATCCGGCGCTGCGCGAGATTGCCATGTGGGGATTGCAGTCTGCTAGCGGCGAGCGGGTCGTGCTGAAACTCAGCAAGCTCGCCTGCAGTGGCGCGGACCTAGCGGCCAGCGAATCGGCGCTGATCGCTCTCGAGGGCTGCCTGCGAAGTCGGCGACGCGAGGAACTGTCCCCCAGTGTGCGCGACGAGCTGGCGCGCAGCGTCGCCGCAATGGTGGTCCATGCAGGTTCGCCGCCGATCCTGCGACTGCGCGGTCTACCGGTATTGTGCGGCCTGGGCGGCGAGCCGGCGCGCGTGGCCCTGCACAGCCTGCTTCGCGATCCGAACACAAGTGCCGCCCTCGCCGGCGCGGCGGCCAACGCGTTGCTCGACCGCACGGGCGATCGCGCGCTCGCGGATCCCGCGCAGTTATTCGCCGACAGCGCGGCGCTCTGCGCACATCCACTCGAGATGGCAGAGGCGATCGCACAGACCACGCGTCTCGACGAACTCGACGATTGCGTGCGAACCAAGGCGCGCGCGTGCCTGCGTGCCATCGTCGGGCAGCCAAGGAGCAATAAGGAACGCAGCAGAGCGGTCCTGGCCCTGGCGAAGCTTGGCGGTGCGCTGGAACTGGAATGACGCCTTCGCGCTGAGCGCGCCGAGACGGATTCGATCCTTCGCGTGACGGCCGCGCAGCCTGCCCGGAGAGTTTCTCCGGGACCCTGAGGCCGGCGAACGGGACTGCCCCGCATGATTGTGCTGAACTCGCGCTAGCTCCGTTCGCCGCATGGACTTGTGACGGGCCAATGGAGCCCTGGTTAGAAACGTCCCAAGTCGAGCAGGGAAGCCCCTTTGGCGCGAGTTCTGCACAATCATGCAGGGCAGTTTCCCGGCGAACGCCCTGTCCCGGGGATGCCGCGCGAAAGCCCGCCCCCGAATCGGGCGCGGCCGCGCAGTAAAGGGCGCTGTAGGGCGGCAGTCTGCCTTCCCGCTGCGCCTCTGCCGGCCCCGCCCAGGACGTACATGGAATTTGCGAGTTCCTATTTGGGAACGGCAGCGCGCAAGCCGATGGGGATTTCTGAATCGGGGGTGGGGCGAAACTCTGGATGCAAGGGCAAGGGTCCGCGAGGACCTTGGGGGATGCGAGTGCGAAATAATTTCCTGCAACGGCAACGGTCTCGAGGGGGACTGCGCGGACTGACGCTCCTGGAGCTGATGGTCGCGATGTCCATCTTGGCCGTCGGACTGCTCGGCTACGCAAAGGCCGTGGGCAGAACCACGCTCGCCTCGCGGACATCGCGCGAAGCGGCGCTGGCCAACGAGGCTGCCAAGCTCACGGTCGAGACCATGCGCGCGCAGGCCTTCGCCAACGTGTTCGCTCTCTACAACACGACCAATGTGGACGACCCGGGCGGCGTGATTTCGCCGGGGGCCAATTTCGCCGTGACGGGTCTGCGCGCCCGCGCCGGCGACGCGGACGGCATGGCCGGCGAGATTCTCTTCCCGGTCACAACGGTCGGCGGACTCCCGGAATTGCGCGAGAACCTCGTCGATGCGGACTTCGACATGCCGGCCGACCTGACCGGCGAAGGCACGATCGACGCCGTCAATCACGCGGCCAACTACAAGATGTTGCCCGTGCTCGTCCGCGTGCGCTGGCGTGGAGTCGGCGGGCCCGGCGAGATCGAGTACCAAACCATCCTGGGGGGCTACTGATGAAGGTCTCCAGTCGGACGCGCGCCGCGAATCAGGGCTTCACCTTGATCGAATTGGCGATCACGATGGGCATTGCCGGATTGGTGCTGGGCTCGCTGGCGCGCGTGCTCGACTCGTCCAAGAACACGTACGGACGCGGGTCCGCCGTGGCACAGGTCCAGAACGATGCGCGACGCACGCTCGACCGGGTCTCGGCCGAACTAGAGAACGGCGGCTTCGGAACTCTGCTGCCCAACCCCGTCGGAGTTGCCGTCGACGACCTGGTGTTCCAGGCCGCGACCGGCATCGACGGCGCCACGGGCGCATTGCTGTTCGGCAACAGCAGCCGGCTGCGCTTCGTCTACCAAACCGGCGAAATGAACAACGGTCTCGACGACGACGGTGATGGCCTGGTCGATGAGGGCAATCTCGTGTTCACGAGAAACTACCTGCTGGCGGGCGAAGTCCGCGTGGTACTCGCGCACGGGGTCGCGGAACTGCTCGAAGGTGAGACCGCCAACGGTGCCGACGACAACGGCAACGGACTCGTGGACGAACGCGGATTCTGTATTACACGCGTCGGCAATCTGTTGCGGATACGGCTCACCCTGGCCCGGCCTGTCACCGGCGGGAACCCTGCACTCGCGACCGTTGAAACTGCACTGCGACTCAAGAATTGAAAATAGGACACATAATGAATCTCAAACATTCGCGCCGCGCACAACGTGGCGGAGTTCTCGTGATGGCTGTCATGGCGACGTCGACGATCAGTGTGCTCGCCATGAGCATGGTCGCGATCCAAGTTTCCGGGGCTGTCGAACAGGGCAGTGCCCGTCAGGAAGCTCGCGCATCGCTGGCCGCGGAAGCCGGATTGAGCCAGGCCTACATGAGCCTGCAAGCCAACCGCAGCGGCGTCATCGGCAGTGCGAACGCGCCCGCCGACATGGCCGGCGGCGAAGTCTACGTCGGCACGCAGACGTTTGGAACGGGCAACAAGCTCGTGCGCGTGACGTCGACCGCGGCAGTCGGGCGCTCGACTGCCAGCGCCGAGCTGGTCCTGCGCGACAACGTCGACACGATCTTCAGGTACGCGGCCTTCGGCGACACGCAGATCGACCTGGCAAGCCAAGCCAAGGTCGACAGCTACGATTCGACGCTGGGCACCTATGCCAGTCAAGTCGTGAATGGATCGGGCAGCGGTGCCTGGGCGAGCGACCAGGGCGACATCGGATCGAATGGGAACATCGCCGCATCGTCCAATGCGAAGATCTTCGGCGACGCGGCTCCAGGCATGACTTCGACGATCACTTTGACGGGCACAGCGGCAGTGAGTGGGGCAACAGCC
>JANMRV010000394.1:0-13644 GCA_031388685.1 Planctomycetota bacterium | reverse complement strand
TTGAAGATCCCGGTCTCGCGCCACTGGTGCTCGCCGAAGGTCTCGTAGTCCATGAACAGTCCGACCAGCGAATCGTCGGCGGGCAGGCCGTCGATCCACGAGGCGAAGCGCTCCGAGGGCAGTGGCCACTCCGACCAGCCGCGGTTGGAGAAGCGGAAGGCGATGTCGTCGGACAGTTTGTAGGATCGCAGCAGGATTTTCAGCCGCTCGCAACTCTCCGGCCGGTAGACGCGGTGCGGACTTCGCCAGCCCAAAAGGTGATCGGCGCCTTCGCCGAGAATGCCTGAGAATCCAAGGGCTTCCGCGCGCTTGGCGACCTCGTTCGAGACGACCAGCTCGGTGTTTCGGAACGTCGTGGGCCGCGTGCCGAAGATGCGTTCGACGCGCGCGGCCTGGTCCATGACCTGCGCGTCGAATTCTTGGCTGTCGCCCAGGAACGCGAGGCTGTGGTGCGAAGTCTCGCCCAGGAATTCGACGCAACCTGTTTGCGCCAGGCGCTGAAAACTCTTCAACGCTTCAGGCGCGTATTCCTCCATCTGTTGTATGGCGGTGCCCGAAACGGAGAAGGCGATGCGGAATTTGCCCTGCTGGCGCTCGATCTGCTCGAGCAAGAGCGCGTTCATCGGCTGATAGCACTTTTCGGCCACGCGCCGCACGATGCGCGAGTTCTCGGCGTCGTCGAAGTACTGGTCGTGCACGCCGATGTCGAAGAAACTGTAGCGCCTAAGCCTGTAGGGCTGGTGGACTTGGAAGTAGAAGACGACCGAGGTCATCGCAGCACCTCCTTGTAGATTCCTACCACGGTGCGCGCGCGTTCGTCCCAGCGCAGGCTGCGGACTTCTTCACGGCCTTCGCTGGAGAGTTGATCGCGCAACGCGGGATAGCGCAGCAAGGCCAAGATTTTGTTCGCCATTTCCTGCACGTCCCAGAAGTCGACTTTGAGCGCGTTGACGAGCACTTCGGACACGCCTGACTGGCGCGAGACGATCACCGGCACGTCGAGCGCCATGGCTTCGAGCGGCGAAATTCCAAAAGGCTCCGAAACAGAAGGCATCACGTAGATGTCGGCCAATGCGTACATGCGCTCGACGTCGCTGCCGCGCAAGAATCCGGTGAAGTGCACGTGCCGCGCGAGATTCAGGCGCGCGGAGCGTTCGATCATCTTGGGCAGCATGTCGCCCGAGCCGGAGATCACGAACTTGACGTTGGGCTCGATCTTGATCACGCGCGCGGCGGCCTCGAGGAAGTAGTCGGGGCCCTTCTGGAACGTCACGCGGCCCAGGAAAAGCACGATCGGCTCGGGGATCGCTTTCTCCGCGTGCACGACCGCGACCTGTTCCTTGTGCGTGACCGCGTTGTGCACCACGCGCAGACGGCTGCGATCGACGCGGTAGCGCGTGCGCAGCATCCTGGCGGTGTAGTGCGAGACGCAGATGATGCGGTCCGCGCCGTCGAAGCCGAGCTGCTCGAGGTCGCGGATCGCCACGTTGATGTGTTCGCCGCTGCGGTCGTACTCGCAGGCGTGCATGTGCACGACCAGCGGCTTGCCGGTCAGGCGCGCAGCGACGATGCCCGCCGGATAGGTCATCCAGTCGTGCGCGTGGATCACATCGAAGGGTTCGCGGCGCGCCGCCTCGCCGACGGCGAGCGCGAAGCGCGCGACTTCGCCCATCAGGTCCGCGCCGTAGGCTCCGGTGAAATGCAGCGTGCGGCCTTCGCTCAGGCTGTGGCGCAGGTCCTCGATCTGACCGACGACGTCGGCAAGCTTGGGTGCATCGCGCAGCGTTCGCGCCAGCGCCTCGACCACTTCGCGCGACTGCCAGCGCAGGCAGTCGATCTCGCGCCTGGCGCCAGGCACACCGGCCTCCTCGAGCAGTCGCATGCGTTCGACGTAGGCGGCTTCGGTCTGATAGGGGATCAGCGAACTGTCGATCGCGAGTGTGCGCAGCAGCGTGATCAGTTTCTCTTCTCGCACCAGCGTCGCCGGCTCTTCGACGGTGCTCGTCGAAGCATGCAGCTCGCTCACGCTCCGGCTGCGCCGCTCCAGGCTGAGCGCGCGCTCTAGTGTCGGCAACAATTCGCCTTGCACCGCTTCGCGCAGGCGCGGCTCGAAATCCAGGCCGCGCACGGGAATGGTGTTGGCGCCGAGGATGCGCACGTGGCGCGTGTCCTCGTCGCCATAGGCGCGTGGCACCACGAACAAGACTTCGACGCCTGCGTGTGAAAGACCCTGCGTCAGGCCGAAGCACGCCGTTCCCAGGCCGCCGGAAATGTGCGGCGGGAATTCCCAGCCGAGCATCAGGACTTTCACGGCACGCCGTCCTCGAGCAGCGCGTACGAGCGCAGCAACTCGGCGCTGCTCCAGGCCTGTGCGAACGTGCCGCCCGGCCGGTGCGGCGGATCGCCGTCGAAGACCTCGGAAACGTGGCCGAGACCCTGCTGGTCTACATGGTCGCCGAAGAGGTCGAGCATCTCGCGCAAGAGCGTCACGCGGTAGGGCACCGGACCGTAGGCGCGCAACGTGGCCTCGCAGTAGAAGCCGAGCAACCAAGGCCAGGCCGTGCCTTGGTGATAGGCGGCGTCGCGCGTGTCCTGGTCGCCCTGATAGACGCCGAGGTACTGCTTCTCGAAGGGCGCGAGCGTGCGCATTCCGCGCGGCGAAAGCAGTTCCGCGCGCGCGTGACGCACGATGTCGGTGCGCTTGCCGCGCGAGAGCGGCGAGAACTCGAGCGCGGCTGCGATCACCATGTTCGGCCGCAGGCTCAAGTCGACTTCCTCGGGCCGCCACACGTCGGCGAGGCGCCGCTCGTTCTCCAGCCAGAAGCGGCGCAGGAAAGAGCGCGTGGACAGCCGTCGGCGCGTCTCCCAGCCGCGCGCGGCACCCTCGTTGCCGTCGGCGCGCGCGAGTTCCTCGAGGTAGGCGAGCAGGAAGTACCACAGCGCGTTCAATTCGACCGCAGCCCCGTGGCGCGAAGTGACCGGACCGTTCGACGTGCGCGCGTCCATCCAGGTCGCGTTGGTGCCTGCGTCGCCGGCGAACAGCGTGCTCTTCTCGTCGACGCGGATCCCAAGTGCCGTGCCGCCGAGGTAGCTCTCGGCGATTTTCACGAGCGCCGGCGCGAACAGGTCGCGCAGCCGTTCGCGCGAACCGCCGGCCTTCTCGTACAGCCGGACCGCGCGCACGAACCACAGCGCGGCGTCGGCCGATCCGTAGTGCGACGTGGCGATGGAGTTGCCGAAGATGTTCGGCAAGAGGCCGCCGTGCAGATATTCGAGCGCACCGGCCAGCGCTTCGCCGCATTCCTCGACACGGCCGCGCGCGAGCAAGAGCCCCGGCAGCGAAATGAAAGTGTCGCGGCCCCACTCGCCGAACCAGGGATAGCCGGCGATGACGCCAAGCCGTCCCGTGGGCGTGCGATAGAGGAAATCGTCGGCCGTCAGGGCCAGGCGGCCGCGCAGATCTCCGGAGCAGGCGAACAGGGCACGCGTGCGCTGCGTGCTCTCGCGCTCCCAGAGCGCCTCGGGATCGTGGATCGGTTCGCCGATCGTCGCGGCGACGACCACGGGGTTCTTCGGCGAGAGCGGGAGGTGGAAAAAGCCCGGCGAGAACTGGTCCTCGCGACCGTCGTAACCGCGCTCGAGGTCCTGGCTGAACTCGAGTTGCCGATACCAGAGCGGATCGGCCTCGAAGTTGGCGGCGGCATACGAGTGCGTGAGCGCGATGGCCGGCAGGGCCGCGTAGGGACGCGCCAGCACGCCGCAGGCGAGCCGCGTCACGCGCGGATCGAGGTCGATGTTCTCGAAGGTCAGCGCGTCCGCGTCGCGATAGGGCAGCAAGGGCCTCAGGCGCAACTCGAGTTCCGGAACGTCGCCTTCGATGCTGTAGCGCGACAGCACGGCGCGCTTCGAGCGCGCCATCAGGACCTCGCGCACGACCCACGCCCCGCCAATCCGGAACGTCGCGCGCGGCCACGGGCAGAGTTCGAACGACTCGATGGCCTGATGTCCGTGAGGGGCGAAGCGGCCCGGATAGCGCGCCATCGAGATCGAGAACGAGCGGCCGCCCGCGTGCAGGCTCTCGTCGAAGCGCGACAGCAGGACGTGACGCTTCTCCAGACCCGGGGGCACGACCACGTACAAGCCGTGGTAGCGGCGGTTGTGCACGAACAGCGGCGTCGAACTCGCAAAACCCCCGTGACCGTCGGTTTCCAGCCACTCGCGCGTCAAGACCAGATCGAGCTTGTGACAGGTCTCGCGGTCGATGCGGATCAGGTTGCCGGGTGAGGTCTGGGGAGCCACATCGATAGGGTAATCAATATGCTCGCGGCACTCCACCTGCTCAGCGCGCGCCTGTGCGCAAAGCGCGAACGAAAACGGCGCGGCGCGCCGGGTGATTCGTTCAGGCGATCAGCGGTTCGAAGAGCGTGCCCGAGACGTCCGTGAGCCGGAAGTCGCGGCCCTGCGAGCGGTAGGTGAGCCGCGTGTGCTCGAGGCCGAGCTGATGCAGGAGCGTCGCGTGAAGATCGTTGACCGAGAGCCGCTGGCTGGTGACGCGATAGCCGATCTCGTCGGTCCCGCCGATGGTGACTCCGCGCTTGATGCCCCCGCCCGCGAACCACATCGTGAAAGCCCGAGGGTGGTGGTCGCGGCCGAGGAACGTCGAGCCGCCGCGGCGTTCGTTCATCGGCGTGCGTCCGAATTCTCCGCCCCATACGACCAGCGTCGAATCCAAGAGTCCGCGCGCCTTCAGGTCGCGGATCAACGCCGCCGCCGCTTGATCGGTCTGCTGGCACAGCTGCGGCAGCGAATGAACGATGTCGTCACCTGTGCCGGTGCCGTGGTGATCCCATCCGCGGTGGTAGAGCTGCACGAAGCGCACGCCGCGTTCGACCAGCCGGCGCGCCAGCAGGCAATTGTTCGAAAACGCGATTTCGCCCGGCTGCGTGCCGTACATCTCGTGAACCTGCGCGGACTCGGAGGAGATGTCCATCAACTCCGGCACGCTGGTCTGCATGCGGAAGGCGAGTTCGTAGGCCGCCATGCGCGTCGCGATCTCGGGATCGCCCACGGCGTCGCGGTGGCGCGCGTTGAGCTCGTTCAAGGCGTCGAGCGACGCGCGCCGGCCGGCGGCGGAGAGGCCCGGCGGATTGTCGACGAACAGGACCGGATCGCCCTTGGAACGCAGCTGCACGCCCTGATAGACGCTTGGCAGAAAACCGCTCGACCAGCAGGCGTTGCCGCCGCTGGGTTGGCCGCCTCCAGAGAGCAGCACGACGAAGCCCGGCAAGTCGCGGTTGGCGCTACCGAGGCCGTAGGAGAGCCACGACCCCATGCTAGGCCGGCCGATGCGCGCGCTGCCGGAATTGAGGAACAACTCCGCCGGGGAATGATTGAAGGCCTCGGTCTCGAGCGAGCGCACGATGGCAACGTCGTCCGCGATTTCCGCGAAGTAGGGCAGCAGTTCGGACACCTCGGCGCCGCTCTCGCCGTGCCGCGCAAATTTGTACGGTGACTTCAGGATCGTCGCCGGGCCTTTGATGAAGGCGAAGCGCTCGCCCTTCGTGAACGATTCCGGGACCGGTTGGCCGTCGAGTTCCAGGAGTGCGGGCTTGGGATCGAGGAGATCGAGCTGCGACGGTCCGCCGTTCATGAACAGCCAGATGATGTTCTTGGCCTTAGGCGCAAAGTGCGGCGCGCGCGGCGCCAACGGATCCTGCGTCGCAATAGTCGCCTGCGCCGCGCACAGGTCGCGAGCGAGCATGGAGGACAGCGCGAGACCTCCGATTCCGGCGCCGGCGCCGCGCAGGAAATCGCGCCGCGCCAAGAGGCGCATCTGTTCGCGCGCGGCTTCGAAGGCAGGGTCGTTTCGCGCTTCCATCGTCTATTCCAGGCTCAGAGTTTCGTCCAGATTCAGCAGCACGTTGGCCACCACGGTCCACGCGGCGACGGCGGCGGGATCGCTGTCCGCGGGCGCACCCACGGGGCCGTTGGCGAGCAGCGCCGCCGCGGCCGCCGCGTCCTTGGTGTAGGTCTCCAATTGACTGTGGTAGAGCGCGAGCAGCGCCTTCAATTCCGCAGGCTCCGCCGCTCGCGACAGGCACAACGCGAAGCCGCGCTGAACCACGGCGTGCTCGGTCCCCGTCGCTTCGCGCAGCATCCGGCGCGCCAGGGCAACGGCGCATTCGACGAATTGCGGATCGTTCAGCGAAGCCAGCGCCTGCAGCGGCGTGTTCGTGCGCGAACGGCGCGGGCAGCTCGTCTCGCGGCTTGGCGCATCGAACAGCGCGCTCGTGGGATACGGCGCGGTCCTGCGGCTGAACGTGTACAGGCCGCGCCGATAGCGATCGGGGCCGCTGCTCTCGGTCCACTGGTCGCTGGAATAGATCATCGTCCAGATCCCCGGGGGCTGCGGCGGGAACACACTCGGGCCGCCGATCTTCCGCTCGAGCAATCCGCTCGCGCACAGGGCGACGTCGCGCAGCGCTTCGGCTTCGAGCCGAAAACGCGGTCCGCGCGCCAGCCAGCGATTGGCCTGGTCCTGTTCCACGGCTGCTTCGTCCATGCGCGAAGCCTGAAGAAATGTCTGTGAGGTCACGATCAGACGCTGCAGCGCCTTGACGTCGAATCCGCTGTCGATGAAGTGCAGGGCCAGTGCGTCGAGCAGTTCTTGATGCGACGGAGCTTCGCCTTGCGTGCCGAAATCGTCGAGCGTGGCGACCAATCCGCGGCCGAAGTCGAGCTCCCAGAGATAATTGACGAAAACGCGCGCGAACAGCGGGTTTTTCGCCGAAGCGAGCCAGCGCGCAAAACCCAGGCGATTCTTCAAGAGTTCGTCGGGCAGTGCGCCGAACACTGCAGGCAGCGCGGCTGGGACCTCGTCGCCCGGATCGAGGAAGTTGCCCTTGCGCAGCACATGTGTGCGGCGCGGCATGGGCGCACTGGCCAGGACCAGCGTGCTGGCGGCCGTGATGCCGGCGATGTCGGCCTTGGCCTGTGCCAGCTGCGCACGCGTGCCGGCGAGCGCCGGCGCAAGTTCGCGATAGTGAGCGGCGAGCTGCTCCTTCTCCACCATCGAGCGCGAGGCCACGGATTTCGCGAGGATCGCGGCCTCCTCCGTGTTCAGCGGCGCAAGCAGCGCTACCTCGCTCTGTGTGCTGGCGGAAATGCGGAAACGTGCCAGTGTGTGCGCGCCGCCGTAAGCCTGTTCGAGCGTGAGCTCGAGTGTCGTACCCGCTGCGCTCGCGAGCGGTGCCTCTGCTTCGAGCACGAGTTCGTGGGCGCGATCGATTTGCGGCGCGACCGCCCAACCGGACGCGGGATTGCCGTCGATGGCGTGGCGGGCGAGCCATTCTTCGCCGCTGCCGCGCTGCTCGTGGTCGGCGTGTGCGCTCGAGAAGCGCAGTGGGCCGCCGCGTTCGCCAGCGGCGGAGACGAGCCGCACGCCGATTTCCGAGAGCACGACGTTGCCGCCAGAGCCGCGGCCGACGCCGTGACTTGCGCTCGACGGAACAGGCAGCAACTCGAGCCTGAGTGCGCGCGCGGCGCCGTTTTCGAGCGCGAATTCCAGGCGATACGTGTCGGTCGGGCTTGGGTCGCCGCCAGTGACCTCGATCGAACCGTCTTCGCCAAGGGTCAGCGTGGCGCCGGATTCCGCGCTCATTTTCGTGGGCTTCAAGACGTCCCACGCCTGCGCGGCCTTCGATCGTTCGCTTTCCCATGCAAGCTGCGCCGCCGACAGTTCCGCGCTTTGTTTCGCGATCAGGGCTTCGGCTGCGTCGCGTCTGGCGATGGCGTCGGCGTATGCCGCGCGCTGTGGACGTGGTACCACCGTGACCGTCGCGCCACCGGCGCGCTGTTCGGACGGACTGACGATCGTCGTGTCGGCCAGGTCGCCGTTGAAAAATGCGAAGACGCCGTAGTAGTCCTCGATCGTGAACGGGTCGAACTTGTGATCGTGGCAGCGCGCGCACGAAAGCGTCGCGCCCATGAAGATGCTGCTGGTCGTGTGCACACGATCGTGCACGGCTTCGACGCGGAATTCCTCCGGATCGGTGCCGCCCTCTTCGTTGATCATCGTGTTGCGATGGAAGCCCGTCGCCACGCGCGAATCCAGCGTCGCGTCGGGCAAGAGATCGCCGGCCATCTGCTCGAGCGTGAAGCGATCGAAGGGCATGTTCTGGTTGAACGCCTCGATCACCCAATCGCGCCAGGGCCACATCGAACGGCGGTCATCTTTTTCGTATCCGTTCGTGTCCGCGTAGCGCGCCAGGTCGAGCCACAGACGCGCCATGCGCTCGCCATACTGCGGCGATGCGAGCAGGCGATCGACGTAGTGTTCGAGCGCCGCGGGATCCTTGTCGGCCACGAACGCGAGCGCGTCTTCTGGTGCTGGCAAGAGTCCCGTGATCGCGAGTGAAAGACGGCGCGCCAAGCTCGAACGCGTTGCCTGCGGAGCGTGCTGCAACTTCTGTCGTTCGAGCGTGGCGAGCACGAACGGATCGATCAAGTTCTTCTGCCAGGCCGGCTCGAGGGTCGCTGGCGCCGGCTTGCGTTGCGGCTCTCGATAGGCCCAGTGCCAGGGCTTTCCGATCAGCGCCTCGGCGGAACTTGACCAGCGCGCGTCCGCCCTGATCCACGCACGCAGCGTGCCCGTCTCCTCGGCCGTGAGTGGAGCGCCGCGCGGAGGCATGCGCAGGTCGGCGTCTTCGCCGCTGACGGCTGCGATCAGCAGGCTCTCTTCGGGCTTGCCCGGCACGACCGCCGGCTCTCCGGAGCGTCCGCCCGCGAGCGAGTTCTTGCGCGACAAAAGATCGAGGCGCGCCTTGGGACTTGGACCGGAGTGACATCCCAAGCACTTCGCGGCCAGAATCGGCAGCACGTCGCGATCGAAGTCGACCTCGCGCGCAGCAGGCACTTCGCCGGCCCGCGTGGGCAGGGCCACGGCGATAAGCAATGCGATCAAGGCGCCGGCCGAGCAAGTCCAGAATCGTGTCATGGCGGGGGAGCGACGATTCTCCCTTTGAATCGATGGCGGAGCCAGAGCCCTGCAGCGACTATTCGGGCCTGCGCCGCGCTTTGGGCCCGAAAGCTCGCCCAAGCGTGCTGGCTCCCCGAATCCTTCGCGCTACTTGTCGAGCTTGATCGTCAGCTTGCGCTCGGTCTGACCGAGCAGCGTCACGGACTTCGTCGTTTCCTTGCCGTCGGCGTCCGTCACGGTGACCTTGTATTTGCCGGGGGCCAGCGGCCCGACGCGTTGCAGTTTGGAGTCGAAGCCGCCTTCGCCCATGGCGTCCATCAGCTCGGCCAAGGAAATCAGATTGTTGACCTGGCGGCCCTTTTCGTCCTCGACCGTGCACGAGGCTTCGACGGCCTCGCCCCCGGCGCCGGTGATCGTGAGCACCAGCAGCGTGCCCTTGATCACGTGCAGCGCGACTTCGGTCGTTTCGCCGTCGCGCAGCACCGCGAGAGCTTCCTCGCCGCTGACCAGGCCTTCCGAGCGCGCGTGGATCGTGTAGCGCCCCGAGCTCAGGCCCTTCTGGACGAAATTGCCGCCGGCGTCGCTGCTGATGATCGAGAGGCGTTCGACGGGACGGCCCTGTTCGTCGCGGATGAAGATCGCGGCCTCCCCGACAGGCTTGCCGTCGCCGTCGAGTACCTTGCCCTTCAGCTCGCAGGCCGCCTTCAGGCGGAAATCGACGCGGTCGACGCGCTGGCCTTCGGCGACTTCGATGCCGTCGCGCACCTCGCGGCCCAGCGGTTCCTTGGCCGTAGGCAGGCCGACGAACTGCATGCCGCCGGCGGAAACCGTGTAGCGGCCAGGCGCGAGCCAGTCGAGCGAGTACTCGCCGCGTTCGTCGGTGGTGACTTCGCTGAAGCGGCCGCCGGTCAATGTGCCCGCGCGTACCGGCCCATCGACGCCCAAGGAAATGCGTGCGCCGGCGACCGTTTCGCCCGCGCCATCCGTGACGCGGCCAAGGATCGCTCCCATTGGAAGTTCGAGTTCCAGCGAGTATTCCGGCGCTTCCGGCACATCGCGCGCGAACTCGATCGATTGCTGCGAACCCGCGTTGCCGACTTTCTGCACGGTGACGAGATATCCGCCGGCGTGATCGAGATCGAGCTCGAAGCGCCCACTCTTGTCCGTCGAGTCCATCTTCAGGCTGCCCAGCCCGCCGCCCGCCTTCGCCCCGTCCTTGGCAATGAACGAGACCATCGCGCCGCTGACCGGTTCCTTGGCACAGGTCACGAGCGCGCGCACGTGCACGGGATTTTTCGGCGGCGCGCCGAGCACGATGTGCACGCTCTTGCCGTCCTTCACGTCGGCCATCGCGATCTTCATGTTCTTGAGCAGCTTGGACTGTGCCTCGGCGGCATTTTCAGCGTCGCCCGTTGTGTCGGCATTCATCGCCTCGCCGAAGGACATGACTTGCCACTGACCCGGCGGGACGTGCAGGTACTCGAACTTGCCGGAGCTATCCGATTGCGCCCACAGCTGGCCAAAGCGCAGGTCGGGCATCTGCGCGAGGATGCGCGCGCCACCCTTCGCCTTGCCATCGTCGCCGTAGACCTCGCCGCTGATCGTGCCGCCCTTGCGCAGCGTGATCGTGATGTCGGCGACTTGCTGCGCGGGAGCCAGCGTCAAGGCGACAGCTTCGCTGGTCGCGTAGCCGTCCTTCGTCGCCGCCAGCAACAGCGCGCCCATCGGCAGCGACTTCATCGTGAACGTGCCGTCTTCGCCCGCCGTTGCGCTCGCTTCACTGCCCGGCAGCTTGCCGCCCATGAGATCGGCGATGCCCATTTGCCGCGCGACTTTCGCATTCGCGGCGGGCGTGCCGTCGGGAAGCAGCACGCGGCCCGTGACGGTCGCCGCTCGCGGCAGTGTGATCACGAGCGCGGCTGCGCTCGCTTCCATGGGCAGCAGGAACTCCACCGACTTCGAGCTCGCGCCGGCTTTGTCGCGCGCCAGCGCCGTGTAAGCACCGCTCCTCAGACCCTTGGCCGTGAAGGCGCCCTGTTCGTCGCGCACTTCGATGTCGCGCGAATCTTCGCTGGGGATGTAGGGGTTGCGCCGCTTGCTGCCGAGCACCACCGTGCACTCAGGTACAGGCGCGCCCTGGTCGTCGATCACGTGCCCCGCGACGTCGCTCGGTGGCGCGAGTACGAGTTCGACGTCGAGCGTGCCGGGCTTGACGCCGTCGACCTGCGCCGTCCATTCCGACGCCGCCTCGTCCTGGCCCGCGGGCCGCGCGGAACACTTGACGCTGAACGGGCCTTTGCCGAGTCCGCTGACCGAGAAATTGCCCTGTGCGTCGCTGCTGCCCGATCCCTTGCCGCCGCGCGCGGCATTCAACGCTTCCATGCCGTTGAGATGCGCCTGGTCGAAGGAAACGTCGACTTTCGCAACGGCTACCGGCGTGCCATCCGCCCAGTGCACGCGCCCGGCGATGCGCGCGCCGCCATCGAGTGTCAGCACGAGATCATTGACCCGCCCGCCCTCGACGAATTCGAGATCCTGCGTCTTGTTGATGAAGCCATCGGCATTGATATCGATCATCGCCTTGCCCGCCGCGACGGCTTCAAGCGTGAACGCGCCATCCGCCGTCGACTTCGTCTCGCGCACCACACGGCCGCCTTGGCCAAAGATGACGGCATCCATGCGCGCGGAGAGTTTGGCGTCAGGAATGCCCGCGCCGGACGCATCGACCACGCGCCCCGTGGCGTTTGCTCCACGCGTCAAGATCACGCTGACTTCCAAGCTCTTGCCCGGAGTCGGTTCGGCAAGCGCAAGTTTGAAAGCAGCGAGGTGTGCGGGCGCACCGCTCAGGGTCAGATTTTTCACTGCCGCGATCGCGCGCACCTCGAAGCTGCCGTCGGCGTTGCAGGCGCTGCTGCGGTGCACCAGCTTCGAAGCGTCGACGGCTCCGCCCATGCCCGTCGCGGCCATGGGATCGGATTTCACTTCGAGCTTGGCACCGAGCAGTTCGCGTTCGAGATCCGTAGCGTCCGCGGGGGGCACGAGCCGGCCGCGCAGGCAGGCGCCCAGCCGAGCCGCCAGAGTCGCTTCGGCGCGCTCGCCGGCGATGCTCACCTCCAGCTCGGGCTCGGCGAAGCTGTAGCGGCCGCGCAAGCCGACGGTGACCTTGCCCGCCCCACGTTCGAGAGCGATCTCCATGTCGGCGTTCGCGCCGAGCGCTGCGCGCGCCAGCAACCACTTCGGTTTCGCTTCGCCCGGGCGCAGGCGCGCGAGCTCGAACTCGACATTGGTCTCGTCGTCGAACTTGCCGAGAACGAACAGTTCCGTTTCATCGTCCGCCGGCACGCCCTTGGGCATGCTCACGCTCACCGTGAGCGTGCAGCGTTTGTCGGCCGCGATTTCAGGCGCGGTCGCCGGCGCGATCGTCGCGCGCTGAGAATCTTGCTCGGCGACAGTCGGCGGCTGCACCGGGGCAGGCTCGAGCCGTGGCGACGCAGGCGAGTCGGACTTGACCGGCAGTTCCGCCGCGGACCTTCCCTCGCTCAGGTTCGGAGGAGCCTCGGGCGCGGCCGGCGTCGCGAAACTGAAGTAGAGGATGACCGCGGCCAGAAGGGCGAGGGCGGTGACAACAACGGAAAGCGCGAGTGTTCTCATTAATGTGGGGGACCGAGCCGGGGACGGGCGCATGCTACGCGGTGGGATGGCCGCGATTCAGGGCGACCCCCAATCCCAGCGGGAAGCGCGCTCCGATTCGTCGCGCGAATTGCGCGTTCACCGCACCACTTAATAGAATGCTGCGTCCCCCGCCCGGGCTCCACCCTGGCACCGTGCGGCCATCACCGCGTTCGGTCAGGGGCCTCCATGGACGAGACCCGCACCGATCAAAGCCAGACCCAAGACGCCGAATCCGCCGGCTGGCGGGACGGCCCGTGGGCCGCGGCCCGCGCGAAGAACCCCGAGCGGTTGGCTGAGTTCAAGACTCCGTCGGGGCTGGTGCAGGCGCCCCTTTACGGCGGCGCCAAGGACGGCGGCTTTCCCGGCCAGTTCCCGTACACGCGCGGCATCCGGCCGACGATGTACCGCGGCCGGCTGTGGACCATGCGCCAGTACGCGGGCTTCTCGAGCGCGCGCGCCACCAACGAGCGCTTCCGCATGCTGCTGAAGAGCGGGCAGACCGGACTGTCGACGGCCTTCGACCTGCCGACGCAGATCGGCTACGACTCCGACCACGAGCTGGCTGCGCCCGAGGTCGGCCTGGTCGGCGTGCCGATCAATTCGCTGCGCGACCTCGAAAGACTGTTCGACCTGATTCCGCTCGGCGAAGTCACGACGTCGATGACGATCAATGCGACTGCGGCCGTGCTGCTCGCGATGTACGTCGCGCTGTGCCGGCGTCAAGGCGTCGCGCCCAAGGCGATCAAGGGCACGGTCCAGAACGACATCCTCAAGGAATACGCGGCGCGCGGCAATTACCGTTTCCCCGTCGGCCCGTCGATGCGTCTGACGACCGACTTGATGGGCTTCTGCAAGCTCGCGGCGCCGAACTGGAACACGATTTCGGTCTCGGGCTATCACATGCGCGAGGCCGGATCGACGGCGGTGCAGGAGCTGGCGTTCACGTTGGGCAACGGCCGCGCCTATGTGCGCGCGGCGCTCGAAGCGGGTCTCGC
>JANMRV010000365.1:0-6930 GCA_031388685.1 Planctomycetota bacterium | reverse complement strand
CAGGCGCGTTCCGCCGCGATGGAACCTGCCGTCGAGGCTGACGAGCAGCTCGGGCTCGCGCAGGCCGCCGGCGCTCTCGATCGCAACCTGCAATTGGTCCTTGCGGCAACTGAGCGTCACGCTCGCCGCCCCGTCGCCTGGCCGCTCGCGAAGCAGCAGCAAGCGTGTCGATCCAGCGGCCAGCCGCGCGCGGCGCATGCGCGCCAGCGGCGCGTCGAAGAACAAGCGCTCCTCGGGCCGGCCGGGACCGCGGCGCCAACGCATGGCGGCCACCAACAAGGGATCGCCGCCGGGACTCCAGGATCCGCCGCTCAGGCGAAAGGGAACCAGCGCCGTTTCGCCGGGAGCGATTTCTAGGGAAAGCGGCAGGCCCTCGAAGTCGAACGCGCCGCGGCGTACGCGCAGGCCTACGCTCGCGAACACCGGCCAGCCGAATGGATTGCGAATCTTGGCCTCGACGTTCCAGCTTCCCGACCAGTCTCCAGTTTGGCGTTCGCCTTCCTGACGCGCCGCGGGCGCGCCGCCCAGTTCGAGTTCGATCGGCGCGATCGGCCAACCGCCTTCGTCCTGTGGCGCGAATCGGGCCAGTGCGCGCGCGGCCAAGGCGCGCAACGGTTCGCGGGTCGCGAGGCCCAGCAGCGGGATGCGCGCACAGGACAGCAGGTCCGCGGGATCGTCGACCGAGAGTGCCCAGCGCTCGCAACTCCATGCAGATTGGGCCGCGGGTCCGCGCCAGGCGCCGCCCAGGATTCCAACGGCCGTCAATCGTTCGTCGCGCACGAATTCGCGGTCCTCGTCGCGCGCGGTCGCGATCAGGAGCATCGGCTCGAGGCCCAGATCGCGCAGCTCGACGCAGACTTCGCGGCTGCGCGAGGCCACGCGCAGCGTGTTGCGATGTTCGCGGCCTTCGAGCACTCGCGCCACTTCGCTCGCGAGCTGTGGACTGCACAGCTCGACGACGTGCATCGGGTATTCGCCGGGCCGCGCGCACTGCAATTCCATCGCTTCCTCGAAGAGGGCCAGCCGCTCGCCCGCGAAACGGCGCTGGAACCACGAACCCGCGTCGATGCCGGCGAGTTCCGGCAGCGTCTTCGAAGCCACCGGTCCGTGCCCGTCGGTGGTGCGCTCCAGTGTCGGATCGGCGAGCAACACGAGTTCGCCGCTGGCGCAGGCGCGCAGCTCGTAGAACACCCCGTCGAGGCCGAGTTCCACGGCGCCGTTGAGTGAAGCGATCGTGTTCTCGGGCGCGACGGCCGGCAGGCCGCGGCGTCCGAGAATCCACGGCGGTCCAGGCACGCGTTCGCCGAGCTCGCCTTGGCCGTCGAGGGGATGGAACATGGGATGCGTGAGTCTGTGGACTTGTCTCTGCACTGCAAGCGGCAACAATGGCGCCCTCGTTGGGGCTGACAGAGCCTTCACGCGCATGGCCACGACCTCGATCTTCGTAAGCGGCGTTCAGAAGGAACTAAGCGCGGAACGGCGCGCGCTTAGGTCATTCGTCGAAGGCGATGCGCTTCTACGCAGATTCTTCACCGTTTTCCTGTTCGAAGACCTGCCTGCGAGAGACCGCAGGGTGGATGACGTTTACCTCCAAGCGGTCGTTCGAGCAGCGTGGCGGTGATTTCGTCGTGACCATCTTCCGTGACTGGCTGACCGCAGACGTTCTCTCTCGGCTGGGTCTCAACGAGCGCCAGCTCTTGGCCGTCTTCGAAGTGAAAACAAGCGGTCGAATCGGAAACGCGTCCTATCGGAAACTGACGGGAACGACAAGCAAGACGGCATCTCGCGACTTGGAGGACCTCGTTCTTAGGGGGGGTCTCGCGCGGTCTGGAAGAACTGGACGGGGCACGCACTACGTGCTGGCAGGCAAACGGGACATCAACGAGACAAACAGGACATCCTTGCCGCCGCTCGGGGATCCGCCTGGTGGGGACAAGAAGGGGACATGAGAGTGGCGCCTGGGCCTGCATCCCCTTGAAGCGTCTCGACCTCGCGTTCCTGCGCGCGAGGCCCGCGGCGCTAGCTCTTGCCGCACATTTCGGGTCGCCTGCAAAGGTTTTGCGTTGAGTTGCTGGGTAGGAAAGGCCGTTCGGTTCCGAGAGTCTCAATCATTCGCGCAAGCGGTCCGGGCACGCGTTCGCCCAGCTCACCCAGACCGTCGAGGGGATGGAACATCGGATGCGCGAGTCTGTGGACTTGTCTCCGCGCTGCAAGCGGCAACAATGTGGAGCTGATCCCTGGTGGAGCCCTTCGCTGCACCGACCGACACACCGATGCACGAACCCTCGCCCGAGTCCAACGCCGAGCGCCACCGCTTTCACGTGCTCGCGGCCAGCTGCGTCATCCTGGCGCTGTGCTCGCTGTGCGTGCTCGTCTTCCGGGAGGGCTGGGGTTCGCTCGGCCGCGCCTCGCTGGTCGCGGGCTCGGCTCAGGTCGTCGGCAAGTGGCTGATCTTCGTCGGGGCGAAGCAAGACAATCCCTACGGCTTCGGGCCCTGGGCGCTCTCGTACATCATCTTCGTGCTCGACTTGATGCTCGCGCTGGTCCTGAACACGTTTCTGCCGCAGCTCGAGAAGCTGCCGAAGCTCGGCGACTGGCTGATCAAGACGCGCGAGAAAGCGGGCGCGGCCTACTCCGAGTATCCGAAGTTGCGCCGCATGGCCTGGTCCGGGGTCATGCTGTGGGTCTTCTTGCCTCTGCCGGCTTCCGGCGCTGTGACCGGGAGTTTCGCTTCGCGCCTGGTCGGCTTGTCGCGATCGTCAGCGGTCGGCGCGATCGCGGTCGGTTCGATCGCAAATGGCGTGATCTTCGCGGCGATGGCGCACATCATGGGAGACAAGAGTCAGGAGCTGCGCGACAATTGGGGAGTCACAGCGGCGTCGGCGCTCGTGCTGATCCTGGTCCTGTGGTGGGGCTGGCGAAAGCTGGTCAAGCACTTGCGCGAAGGGCACTGAGGCTCAGACCAACTCGACGTGCACTCCCGTCGCTTCGACGAACGATCCAATACACGCGACGAGCACACCGCGCGCACGCAACTCGCTTTCGAGTTTTGCCGCGCGTTGCGGTGCAATCGCGATCAGCAATCCGCCTGAAGTCTCCGCGTCGAACACGACGTTGAGAAAGCCCTCGCTGACATCCGGCGCGATGCGCACTTCCGCGGCAAGTCCGACGCGGCCGCGTTTCGCTCCGCCGGAACAGTGACCCGCTGCGGCAAGCTCCAACGCTCCAGGGAAAATCGGCAACTTCGCGGTCTCGAGGATCAAGGTCACGCCGCTCGCCTTGGCCACATTGCGTCCGTGCCCCATCAATCCAAAGCCGGTCACATCCGTCGCGGCCTTCGCGCCGGCGGCGACCATGGCTTCGGCGGCTTTGTTGTTCAGCGTCGCCATCTGCTTGGCCGCGGGTTCCATCGCGGCCCAATCGATGACGCGCTTCTTCGAGGATGTGGTCATCGCGCCCATGCCGAGTGGCTTGGTCAAGTACACGAGATCGCCCGCGCGCGCGCCGGAGTTGGCGGTCATGTGCGCCGGATCGACCAGGCCGGTCACCGAAAAACCGAATTGGATTTCTGCCTCGACCGTGTGGCCGCCGACCACCACTGCGCCGGCTTCGGCGATCTTGTCGAAACCGCCGCGGAAGATCTCTTGCGTCCAATCGGCTGGAAAACCCTTGGGCAAGCTGGCCAAAGTCAACGCGGTCAGCGGACGGCCGCCCATCGCGTAGACGTCCGAGATCGAATTCGCCGCGGCGATCGCGCCGTAGTAATAAGGATGGTCGACCACCGGAGGGAAAAAGTCGATCGTCTGCACCAGCGCGACACGCGGGTCGCCGGGCTTCGAGGGGAACACACCCTCGCTCGGTCCGAGCACGAAGACGCCGGCGTCGTCGAACGTCTGCGGTCCGACGAGCATGCGTGCATCCTTGCGATTGTCGAGGCCGCGCAGCACGTGCGCGAGCTGCCCTTGCGGCAGCTTGCCTGCTCAGCCAGCGCAGGCGGCGTAGTCGATCAAGCGCTTTTCGCGTTCGGTATCCATTTGCGAAAGCCTAGCAGCTGACCGAACGTCAATCGAATCGGAAGTACTTCGCGGCGAGCGCGGCGACTGCCGCCGTAGTCACGAGCAGCAAACCGACCTGCGGCAAGACGCTCGCCGCGGGCAGGCCGAAACTGACCAGCCGGTGCAAGGCTTCCATGGTCCAGCCCGTCGGCAGAAACGTGGCCAGCGTCTGCATCGCCTTGGGTGTCACCTCGATCGGCCACCAACAACCGCCGAGCGCGGCAAGCACGTTCGAAACCAGCACGCCGATTCCGATGACTTGTCCCTCGGTGCGCGCCAATGTGCCCGACAGCAGGCCCAGCGAGGCCGTGAGCGCGGCCCAGGACACGAGCACGACGCCGATCATCGGAAGCGACGGCCCCCACTTCACGTGGAACAGGACGCTGCCGGCGAGCATGCCCCAGGCAACTTGCACGAGTCCAAGGCCCAGATTCGCGAGCCACTTGCCGCCGACAATTTCCGCGCGCGACATCGGCGCGGAAGCGAGCCTGCGCAACAGGCCTTCGCGCCGCTGGATCAACAAACCGACGGCGCCGCTGGTCAGCATGACCATCAACGTCATCATCGTCATCGTGCCGGGAATCGTCTGCTCGAAGCCTTGTGGG
The DNA here is from genome assembly GCA_031388685.1 of Planctomycetota bacterium. Lineage (GTDB taxonomy): Bacteria > Planctomycetota > UBA1135 > UBA1135 > JADJQU01. The sequence continues at coordinate 2,270 of JANMRV010000365.1, read as the reverse complement.
ATGTCGCGGCGGTCGCCGGCCATGCTGATGTCGAGCGTGAGCGAACGCGGGCGCTTGTCGAACTCAGCCAGATTCTCGACGGTCACTTTGCCGGAGAGTTCGCTGACCGCGATCACGTCGGCGAGCACGGTATAGGCGGCGCGCTGGATCTGCAGCGAACCGAAGTCGCCTTCCAGACCGTCGGAACTGCCGCCCCAGGTGAGCTTGCAGGCCTCGCCGCCGAGCACGCGCTGTGTGAAACGGGCCGGGATTTCCAGGCGCAAGTTCGCAGCCTTGAATTCTTCGACATTCGCGGCGCGCACGACTTCGAGATCGCGCTCGCCAAGTCGTGTTTCAAGTCGCTCCAAGAGGAAGCCGGGATCTTCGCCAACCGAAAGCGTGATGCGCGTCTTCGTTTCCTTCGATCCCGATCCGCCGGTGACCGTGCCCAGGAAATAGAAGAAGAACAGCGGCATCAGGAAGACCCAGAAAAGAGTCTCGCGACGCCGCAGCATGTGGCGCAGGTCCCAGGCGGCGATGAAGAGTGCGTTGCGCATGCCTAGTTCCGAAGGAAGGCACTCTCGGTGCGGCGCTGGATGACCCACAAGAGCGCAAGCGTCGCGAGCAGCAGCGCCAGCGCGCCGAGGGCAATTGTCGGCAATGCCGCATTCCCGGACAGGATCAGCTTGAATTGCTCGAGGCTCCAGCCGTTGGGCGTGCGTTTGCCGAGGCTCGACATCCACTCGGGCATCGCTTCGAACGGAAAGAACGCGCCGCCGAGCATCGACAGCGGAAAGAGGATCGCGTTGGTCAGCAGGTTCCCGCCGCGCTGACTCTTCGCGTGAACCTGGATCAGCAACATGATGGCGTAGAGAAAGCTGCCGGCGAGCGTGATCCACGCAAGACCTAGCGGCAGTCGCGTCCACGAAAGATCAAAGCGCGCCGCGGCATAGATCAAGCCGCAGGTCGCGACGGCGCCGATCAACACCGCCGTGCACAGGAATTTCCCGCGCAACCAATCGCCGAGACCGCCCGGCGTGCTGCTCGCGCGCGTCAGCGTTCCCAGGGACTTTTCGCGCCACAGGTCTTCCGAGAGTCCCTGAGCCATGAACATCAGCGAAAGGAACAACATGGAAGGAAAGAAAAGCAGCGCAAAATTCGTCGGCGGCTCTTTCTCTCCCGCGGGTTCGGCTTCCTTGACGACTTCGATCACCAGCGGATCGAGGTAGCGCGCCAGGCGCTCGACCGTGTTGTTGATCTCGATCGAAAAGCCCGCGATGAACACCGCCGACAGGACCTTTTGTCCGGCGGGCGGCCCCTTCACGATCGTCTCGATCGATCCGCGCAGCCGATCACCGGCGATGCGCTGCGCATAGAACACCGCGTCCGCCGCGAGTCCGAGCGTTTCCTCGGCGATGCGCGGAATGATCTTGCGCGAAGGATTCTTCACCACCTCGATGCGCGTCGGCTCGTCGAGCATCAGCGCATCGCCGAAGCCCAGCGGCACGACGATCAGCGCCGAACCGTCGCCGTCGTGGATGCGCTTGCGGCCGGCGGCGAGTTCGACCGTTTCGACGTCGAACATCTTGCCGAGTTCACCCTGCGCGAACGCCGCCGACACGGCGCGCGAAGCGAACGAATCGTCGAGATCGGCGAACAGCAGCCGACCGCGCGGACGGGCCTGACCGTCGCTGCCGGAGATCGTGCCGATCAGGATGCCGATCACCAGCGGCACGCCGACCCAAAGCAAGAGCGCAATCGGATCGCGCATGCGCCGCTTGAGGTCCTTGGCGGCGCATTGAAGGGTGAAACGCGCGTCCACGGCTATTCGCGCAGCTCCTTGCCGGTCAACTTGATGAACAGCGACTCGAGATTGGGCTGCTTGAGCGTCGTCTCGCGCACATCGGCGCCGAGCTCGTGCAGTGCGGCGAAGACGCTTGGCAAACGTTGCGAGGCATTACCCATCGCGAGCGTCAACTGCTCCGGCGTCGAGAGCACGATCTCGATGTCGCTCAAGCCGCGCAGGCCTTCGGCGAGTCGCGCGGGATCGAAAACGCCGCTCAGGCGCAAAAGATCGCGCTCGCCGTGCAGCTTGCGCAATTCGGCGAGCGTGCCCTGAGCGATCAAGTGGCCGTGATCGATGATGCCGACGCGATCGCAAAGCGCTTCGGCTTCTTCCATGTAGTGCGTGGTGTACAAGACGCAGGTGCCGAGCTGAACTTCTTCGCGCACGAGGTCGAGCAAGGCCACGCGCGACTGCGGTTCGACTCCGACGGTCGGCTCGTCGAGCA
>JANMRV010000329.1:0-4633 GCA_031388685.1 Planctomycetota bacterium | reverse complement strand
TCGATGCCGGTCGGGCAGACGTTGACACAGCTGCCGCAATCGATGCAGGCGCCCTCGGCGCGGCCCTTGGGTCCGCGCGGCTCGCCGCGTTTTTCGTCGTAGCCGATCACGACCGAATCGTCGTCGATCAGCGCGGATTGCAGCCGGCCGTAGGGACAGATGATCACGCAGAACTGCTCGCGGAACCAGGCAAAGTCGAAGTAGATCAGCGCGCTGAGTGCAAAGGTCCACCAGAAGGCGACCCAATGACCCGAGGGCCCGCGCAGGATCGCCGGGATCATTTCTTCGACCGGCATGAAGTAGGCGAGCAGCGTGTGCGTGATCCCGAAGGTCAGCACGATGAACGCGATCTGCTTGGCGCTCTTGCGCCAAAGCTTGTCGAAGGTCCACGGCCCCTTGTTGCGCTTGAGGCGCGCGTGGTGGTCGCCCTCGATCCAGATCTCGACGCGCCGATAGACACCTTCGAGGAACACCGTCTGCGGGCAAGCGTAACCGCACCAGACGCGGCCGAGCAGTGACGTGAGTGCGAAGAGCGCGAAGCCGAAGCCCGTGATCAGGAAGAAGACCAGGAAGAAGTCCTCGCGCGTGTAGGTGTGACCGACGATGTACGCGGTTCGATTGGGCACGTCGAAGCGCAGGATCGGCGTACCGTTCAGTCGTATCCACGGCACGATTACGTAGAACGCGATCAAGAGCGCGAAGATCACGTTCTTGCGCGTGTGCCAGCGGCCGCGCACATCGGCGGGCTGCAGCATGTTGCGCGAGCCATCCGTGTTGATCGAGAAAAGCGTGTCGAGATCCGGCTTGCGACGGATGCCTTTCTGGATCTTCGTGCTCACGGTCGTCGTTCCCTGCTGCCCGAGCGCTGACAACTCTATCCGCTGCTCTTCTGCGGCGAAGACTTGCCCGCATCGGCGGGCTTGGGCGCGGCTGCCTTGAGAGCGGCATTCTCCTTGTCCCAGTCGGCCGTCGACTTGCCCTGCGGCGCCTTGCCCGCGATGTTCAATCCCCTGCGCGTGAGCACGAAGGCGACAACCTGGCGCACGCGCACCGGACCGAGTTGGTCCTTCCAGGCTTGCATGCCCTTGGCCTGCACGCCGTTCATGATCGTGTTGTAGATCTGCAGCGGTTCATTGCCGTGCAGCCAGAAATCGTCGGTCATGTTCGGACCGATGTCGCCGGCCGCCAGCGGACCGTGACATTGCACGCACTTTTGCTGGAAGATCTTCGCGCCCGCCTCGAGTTGCGCGGGGACCTGCAACATCAGGAGCAGCGACTCGTTGGTGACTTCCTTGCCCATCTCGCGTTCGATCTGAGCTGCTGCCGCGACTTCGATTTCGTGCTGATAGCTCTCGTCCTGGGTGAAGCCAACGCCGAAAGTCTCGTAGAAGAGCCAGTAGCCGATCGAAAACACGATCGCGCCGTAGAGCGTGAACAGCCACCAGTTCGGCAGGCGGTTGTCGTACTCCTGGATGCCGTCGAAACTGTGATCGAGGGTGATGTCTTGATATTGCTCAACCATGGAACGGCTCCCGGTGCGTGGCGCTGTCGCGATCGGATGTGAACGGCAATTCGGCGAGGCGATCGAGGCGCTTTTTGTCGCGCATCCCGAAACACACCCAACTCAATACGGCTAGGAAGAAGAGGAAGAAGAAACACAGGGTGATCAGCGGCAGCGTGAGCCATTCGCTCGTCTTGTAGAACTCCTGGAGCATGTCACTTCACCTCCGCGGCTTGCACCAGGGGCGGCGGCTCGTGCAGCAGGCCCAGTTGCTGGAGGTAGGCGATCAGCGCCACGATTTCCGTATCGGGTTCGATATTGACGTCGCCGGTCTTCTTGAGGTCGGCGGCGATCAGGCTGCCCTGGGCAAGCGCAAGTTCGCGCGCGTCGTCGATCGTCAGGCGCTCGTAGGGCACGCCCAGAGTCTTCATGACAGCGAGCTTTCCGCTGGTCTGTGTGAAGTCGACCCTCTGCTCGTGCAGCCACGCATAGACCGGCATGATCGAACCTGGCGAAGTCGAGCGCGGATCGCGCATGTGCTGGAAGTGCCACAGGTTCGGATAGCGGCCCGCGAGACGGTGCAGGTCGGGCCCGGTGCGCTTCGAGCCCCATTGATAGGGGTGGTCATAGACATAAGACTCCGCGCGCGAGTATTCGCCGTAGCGCAGCGTCTCGTGGCGGAACGGCCGCACCATCTGACTGTGGCAGAGGTAACAGCCCTCGCGGATGTAGATGTCGCGGCCTTCGAGTTCGAGCGGCGTGTAGGGCACCTGCAGGTACTTGCTTGGCGTCGCCACCATCTCGGGTTTCGCCGCGGAAGCAGCGACCGTGCCGTAGTCCTTGTTGACCACCGTCGGGACGATCTCGATCAGACCGCCGATCAGGATCGCGATCAGCACGAGCACCGTGAACAGGAACGTGCGGCCTTCGAGCAGCGCGTGCCAGCGCACTTTCTCCTGCTGATAACGGCGGTAGTACATCATGCAGACCACCAGCAGCAGCGCGCTGAACGCCGCCACCACGGCGCTCGTGATCGGCCCGGACAGCGCGAATGCGGCCGCGGCCGCCAGCACGGCGAACGAGAGCATCACCGGCGCGCTGAAGAGCAGCGCGAGGACCGGCACGGCGGGGGTTTCCTCGCGCACCGGAACTTCGATGCTCTCGGTAACGGCCTTGCCGCCCTTCACGGTCATGTACAGGTTGACGACCATCAGCAAGAAGCCGATCAGGAACGCCGTGCCGCCGATCATGCGCATCACGTAGAGGAACTGGCCGCTCTTGAGCACTTCGACGAAGTCGGTGTTCTTCAAGAAGCCCTCGGCGTCTAGTGCTTCGAAGAACAGGCCCTGGTTGATACCCGCGACCCACATCGCGCCGATGTAAAGCAGGATCCCGAAGGTCGAGATCCAGAAGTGCGCGTCGGCCAGTTTGACCGACCACAACTTCGTGCCCCACATGCGCGGGAAGAGCCAGTAAAAAAGTCCGGCCGCCATGCCCGCGTTCCAACCCAGCGCGCCGCCGTGAACGTGGCCGATGATCCAGTCGGTGTAGTGGCCGAGCGCGTTGACGCTGCGAATCGAGAGCAGCGGTCCCTCGAAGGTCGACATGCCATAGAAGGTCACGCCGAGCACGAAGAACTTGATCACCGGATCGGTGCGCAGCTTGCTCCACGCGCCGCGCAGCGTCAGCAGGCCGTTGAGCATGCCGCCCCACGACGGAGCCCAGAGCATCAGACTGAAGACCATGCCGAGCGTCTGCGCCCACTCAGGCAGCGCGGAATGGAGCAGGTGGTGCGGCCCGGCCCAGATGTACAAGAAGACCAGCGACCAGAAGTGCACCACCGAGAGTCGGTAGGAATACACCGGCCGCTCGGCTGCCTTGGGCAGGTAGTAGTACATGATCCCGAGGATCGGCGTGGTCAGGAAGAAAGCCACCGCGTTGTGGCCGTACCACCATTGCACGAGCGCGTCCTGCACGCCGCCGAACACCGGGTAGCTGTGCAAGATGCTGGTCGGGATCTGCAGGTTGTTGACGATGAAAAGAATCGGGATCGTCACAACCGTCGCGATGTAGAACCAGATCGCGACGTACATGTTCTTCTCGTTGCGCTTGGCGATCGTCATGAAGAAGTTGATCGCGAAGATCACCCACACGACGGCCACCAAGAGGTCGATCGGCCAGATCAGTTCGGCGTATTCCTTGCCTTGCGAGAGGCCGAGCGGCAGGGTCACCGCGGCGGCGGCAATGACCAGTTGCCAGCCCCAGAAGTGCGCCCAACTCAGCGCGTCCGATCCAAGGCGCGTGCGCAACAAGCGCTGCATCGAGTGGTAGATGCCGGCGAACATCATGTTGCCGACGAAAGCGAAGATCACCGCGTTCGTGTGCAAAGGCCGCAGGCGGCCGAAAGTCGTGTACTGGCTTCCGAGGTTGGTCTGCCAGTAGGCGAGCTGCGTCGCGACGATGACGCCGACCAGCAGTCCGACGACGCCAAAGATCACCGACGCGATGAGGAAGGCCCGTACGACGCCGTCGTTGTATTCGATGCGTCGAGTGGCGGTGGGGGAGGAATTCATGATCGTGGAAAGCTCAGGTCTTCGAAGGAACGGGATCTTGGGCAGAGTTCGCCGGCGCTGCGTTGGAGTCGCTCGAGGCGGACGTGGTCGTGCTGGCCGGATCGAACAGGGGCAGCAGGGAAAGGCGATCGGAGTGCTCGAAGTCGCGCTGATTCAGCGAGAAGACCAGCAGCAAGAGCCCGCCGGCCACCAGCACGATGCTCACGAATACGAGCACGATCAGGACATCCATGCCTGGGACCTCCGCGTGAGCCGCAACGTGGTCAAGCTCAGGAATCCGATCGAGGAAATCGGCATCAGGATCGCGGCCGCGATCGGGCCGACCAGCCCGAACAGGCAGGCCGTGACCACGGCCAGGTTGTAGCCGATCGCGAGCACGAGATTGGTGCGCAGCACATCAGCGAGCCTGCGCGCCCAGTGCAGCGTGAGGCGCACGGCGCTGATCCCGTCGCCGAGGTAGAAAAGATCCGCGCGCGCCGGCAGGTTCGGCCGGTCGACGGCCGGTGTCGCCGCACAGTAGGCCGCGTCGAAGGCCAACCCATCGTTGATGCCGTCGCCG
>JANMRV010000115.1:0-8561 GCA_031388685.1 Planctomycetota bacterium | reverse complement strand
GGTCGGTTGGGAACGCTTTCGCGCGTCTCAATTCGGCATCGCGCACTTCTGCGCGATCGGGCTGAACTCCAAGGAAGCGAACAACGAAGCGCTCGCCAAGGAAGTCCTCGAGCTCGTGCCGCGCTTCGCCTTCAAGGAAGGTGTCGTCGCGATCGGCGAGATCGGCTACGACGAGATCACGCAGGCCGAGGAGCGCGCCTACCAATGGCAGCTCGATTTTGCGCAGATGAACGAGATGGTCGTCATGGTGCACTCGCCGCACCGCGACAAGAAGAACGGTATTCGCCGCTCGCTCGCGGTCGCCAAGGAATGCAAGCTGCCGATGCAGCGCCTGGTCATCGACCACAACAATGAAGAGACCGTGCAGGACGTGCTCGACGCCGGCGCCTGGGCCGCGTTCACGATCTATCCCTACACGAAGATGGGTTCCGAGCGCATGGTCGAGATCCTGAAGAAGTACGGACCCGAGCGCCTGATCGTCGACAGTTCCGCGGACTGGGGCGTTTCCGATCCGCTGGCGGTGCCGCGCACGGCGGCGCTGATGCTGCAGCGCGGCATCGATCCGGAATGGGTGCGGCGCGCCACCTGGCAGAACGCGCTCGACGCCTACGCGCAGTCGGGCCAGATCGACGTCGAGCAACTGCTCCAGGCTCCGTCGATCGATCAGTCGCGCTTGTTCAACGACAACTCGGTGCTGCGCGGCCAAGCCCCGCGCGTGCCCGGCGCCAAGCCGAGCGCCGTCCCGAACTGATCCGCAGTACGGTGCCAGGCACGATTCGGGGGAGCTAGGCGAGGCGCAGGAGCCGCGCGGCGTTGTCGTGGAAGATCGCGCGCTGATCGGTGGCGCTGACGCCGAGTTCCGCGAGCAGCGCGCGCTGTTCCTCGTAGCGTTTGTGCTGCCAGCCTGTGGGAAACGTCGTCGAGTCGGTGCCGAACACGATGCGCTGTGCCCCGAAGACTTCGATGGCACGCGCGAAAACTTCCTTCAACGTGATGCCTGCGTTGAGCGTCCACGCATTCGACGAAGACGTGTCGGTCACGATGTTCGCGCACTTCGCTCCGGCTTCGAGCGTCGCGCGGAAGCGGCCGGCTCCGAAGTGCGGGATCACGAACGTGGCGCCAGGATTGGCGGTTGCGACCGGAACCAGGTCCAACGGATCCGCGAATGCCGGATCGGCCGTCCGCGCGATGCCGAGCACGTCGCGCAACTTGACGATCAGCTCGCCGCAGTGCACGAAAGCCAGCGCGCGATGGCGATCGAGCACACGGAAAAGTTCGGCGCACTCGTCGTCGCTGACGCGATAGTGGTGCAGCGCCGGGAACAGCAGCACGCCGCCGAAGCCCTTGCCCGCGATCAGCCCATCGACTTTCGCGGCGCAGTCGGGCGCGCGCGGGTTGACCAACGCGAAGGGTGTCAGGCGTCCGCCGCTCAATTCGCGCGCCTGGGCGAGCACCGGGATTTCCTCAGGCACGCTCGCGAAGGCGGCGGCGTGTTCGACCCCGTGAGCGTCCATCGAAGCCAGCCAGCGGCCCACGTGTCCTCCAAGGTCGGGGGGTGGGATCTCGATTCCCAGGCGGCGCTGCACGTCGGCGAGGCGCTCGGCGACGCTTCCTGGCTGCGGTGAGAGGGCCGCCAAAGTCTCGAAGTAGACCCTGGAAAAAAGGTGCAGGTGGATGTCGACGATGCTCATGGGGGGTGGGGCGCGGGTGGCGCCCGGCGATTGAAGCCCGCCGCGGGCTGTCAGCGCAAGCGGACTTGCAGCCTTGTCCGGGATTGAGCGATCATGGACCGGTCGTTTCGGACGACTTGCATGAGCCCCTCGATTCGCGACTTCACCCCCAGCCCGGAGCGCAAGGGCTGGTCGCGCTGCAGCTTCCCCGGCGGCGAACTGCGCGCGGCCACGGAAGCCCTGGTCGAACTCGAGCGCCTTGGATTGCTCGACCTCGAACGCTGGCGGCACGAACAGCTCGGCGGTGTCACCGTCAACCGCAAGCCCGACCGCTGGGTGCGCGCCGTGCCGGGTGAAGGCCGGGCGCTGTTCGCGAAGTATCGCCGCGGCTCGCGGCGCGCCGAGTGGCTCGACGAGATCTTGCACGCGCGCCTGCCGCGTTCGGCCGCGGCCCGCGAGGACCGCGCGACGCGCGCGCTCGAGTCGCTTGGACTGTCGACCGCGCGTGTGCTGCTCTCCGGCGAGATGACCACGGCGCTGGGCGTCGAGCGCGAGAGTTTCCTGGTCACCGAAGAGCTGGTCGGCTTCGATCCGATCGAAGGCGTGGCCTGGTCGCGCATCTCGCCGGCGCTGCGCGCCTTGTTGCGCGGGCTTTCGGAACGGCGCGTCGCCGTGCCCGATCTGTATGCCAAGCACCTTTTCCTGCGCAAGGACGCGAGTCCGGCCCAGCGCATGGATTTTGCGATCGTCGACCTGCCGCGCGTCGAGACGCGCACGCTGCGCTCGGCCGTCGAACTCTTCGTGCGCCACGCCGGTGCGCTGGTGGCCACGATTCCGGGCGCCGACGCGCGCGAACTCGCGCTGGCTTCACCCGGCGGCGGCGCTCAACTCGAGCGGCGCATCGAAGAGCGCGCGGCGCTGGTGCGCAGGCGCAAGAAAATCGCGCCTTTGGATTTGCATTCGTCTGGCGCAGCGCCCGAGTACGCGGCTCGCACGCGCTACGTCGGTGAAGCGCCGGTCGCGAGCTATCGCGAACGCTCGGCCAAGCGCGACATCGCGGAGCGCGCGCTGCTCGCCGCGCTGTTGCCCGAGCGCATCGACGGTCTCGTGCTCGATGCGCCCAGTGGTCTTGGCCGCATGAGCGAGCTGCTTGTGGCCCGCGGCGGCCGGCCGGTGTCCCTGGACATCTCGCCTGACATGCTGCAGGCGGCGCGGATCCTCTCGGGCCGCGGCGTGCTCGGCGAACTCGAGCGTTTGCCCCTGGCGGACCGCGCACTCGACGGCGCGCTGTGTTTCCGCTTCCTGCATCACGTCCCCACGCGTGCGCAGCGCATCGCGATCCTGCGCGAACTCTCGCGCGTATCGCGTCGCTTCGTCGTGCTGAGCTGGTTCCATCCGCTCAGCCTGCACCATCTGCGGCGCGCGCTTTCGGGCGACAGCACGCGGTTCACGCTGACGCGCGGTCAAATGCTGGCCGAAGCGTCGGAAGCGGGTCTCGAGTTCGAGGCGGCGCGCGCGCAGGCTCCCTACTTGCGCGACCTGTGGCTGGCGCGCTTCAGGGTCAGGCTTCCTTGAGCGAGCGCAGCAGCGCGCGCAGGCGATTCTTCGCGCTGGTCACGTGGAACGGACGGCCGCGCGTCGCGTAGAGATCGATTCCGCCGCGCACCGGATCGCGGGCCAGCGTCTGGCGCAGGATGCGCGCCGCGTCCATCGGATAGGGGGCCTCGGTCGCCTTCCCGATCGTGAAGCCCTGATCGAAAAGGAAGTCGAGCAACTCGGTGGGTTTCGCCCCGCGCAGCGCGTAGGGCCAGAATTCGAGCAGCATGGCGAGCTTCGGAGAATCGGCCAGGAGCTGCTTCGCTCCCTGCAGCGCGAGCCACTCGCTGCCCTGCGTGTCGACTTTCAGGAAACTCAGCGGTCCCTTCACGAGGTCGTCGACGCGACTCAGGGTGATCGCAATCGACTCGCCGTCGGCCAGATCCTGGGGCCGAGCCCCGCCGTCGATCACGCGATTGTCGCCGTGGTTCCTCGCTGCCAGCACGATCGTCGCGGTTCCGCTCGCATCCGAGGCGGCCACACGATGCAGGATGCCGCGGCCGGTGCCGACTTTCTCGGCGCGGCGCATGTTCCGTTCGCAGATGTCCGCGATCGCGGGCACCGGCTCGAAGGCGTGCACTTCCGCGCCGGCCAAGATGGCCTGAACGGCGAACCAGCCGACGTTCGCGCCCAGATCGACGACGCGCGAGCCTTGGGCAACGTGCGCGCGGAACAGAAGTGTCTCGTGGTCAGCCCAGGAGCCTTGTTCGATCGCCGGGCCGATGACCAAGTCGTCAGCCAGGACTTCGAATTCGAAACCAAGCGCCCGCGGGCGCACCGTCTTGGTGCGGAAATCCATGGCGGGGCAATGTAGCGCGTCGTGGCGGGAATGCGACCCGGCGCGTCGCGCTCGTGGGGCTGGCTACTTCGATCCCGCGGGAGCCACGGCGTTCGGATCCTGCTCCGAAGTGCCGCCACCGCAGACGTATTCGAATTCCGCGCTCCAATCCTGCTGGGCGCACTTGAAGTAACCCGGATGCTCGGCCGAGAACGCCGCGCTCTCGAACTTCTTTATGCCAAGCACGTAATAGCTGCCCTTGCCCTTGCAGGCGTGGGTGCCCTCGGGGAAGACGTTGTAGGCGTAGAAGTGCGATGCGTCGTTGATCGGGTCCGCGACCGCCTCGCGCAGGTATCCACTCTTCAGCAAGTCGGGCAGGAAGCCGTTGTCGCAGGTCACGTCGAAGCCGGCGCCGGCCGCAACGACCGCTGGCGGATAGGCGCCTTTGTCGCGGTGGTACTGCTCGATCGCATCGCGCAGCACGCGCAAGTCCGAGAGCCTGCGCGTATCCCGCGCGATGGCCAGGCGGTCCGTGACCCGCGGCACGAGGACGCCGGCGAGGATTGCGAGGATCAGGATCACGACGCCGAGTTCGAGGACCGTGAAGGCGCGGCGAGGATACTGCTTCGGATGCATCATGGTTTGCGCGTCGAAGCTCCCGTCCACGGGTAGGTCCTTCGACGCCCGCGGATGGGAAGGACGCCGGGTCGAGTTATCGGAAGAAGCACCCCATCCCTGGAGCGGCGCCCGGCAGGCCGGCGCCGTTCCTTCCCGCGCCGGTAGCGGGTACGGTATCTGCCCGGTAATAAACGCTGGAGGATTACCGGGCACCATGGAGAGCTGGTCGATCGATATCTACAAGGAGTACTTCAAGTTCTCCGCGGCGCATTTTTTGATCTTTCCCGACGGGAGCGCCGAACGACTGCACGGGCACAACTACCGCGTGTTTGTCGAGATCGCCGCGGAATTGACGGCGCACGGCCTCGTGATCGACTTCAAGCAGGTCAAGCCGATCGTGCGCGAACTCGTCGACAGCCTCGATGAACATTGGCTCGTGCCCGGCGAACATCCGGTGTTGCGCTGGAACGAACGCGCCGACGGCGTGTGCGAGGTGCGCTACATGGATCGCTACTACGCCGCGCCGCGCGCCGACGTGATCGTGCTGCCGATCAACAACACGAGCTCAGAAAATCTGGCGACCTGGATCGGACGCGAGTTGCACAATCGCCTGCGCGCGAAATTCGCGGACCTCGTCGTGCACCGTCTACGCTTGGCCGTCGAAGAGACCGCCGGCCAGAGCGGCGTGTATCACTTCGACGCCGCTCAGGGCCCGGTGCGCAAGCCCGCCGAATAGCTGCCGGAACGCGCCACGTCGATTTCGCCGGCCTCGGTGTAGAAGACCCAAGCACCCTCGCGCAGGCCGAGTTCGTAAGCGCCGACGCAGCGTTCCTTGCCGCTGGCGTACCACTCGCTCGCCGCACCCTGCCTGACGCCGTCTTCGAGTTCCGCGCGGCTCTGCATCTGACCGCTGCGGTACCAGGTTGTCTGGCAATTGCCGACGTCCGCCGCCGGCCCCGAACCGAAGGGGGGCAGTCCGCTGAAGCAGAGGATGGAGCCGAGCAAGGCAGTGACGAGCAGGACGATCTTCATGGCACCTGCTTCGACGCCTGTCCCGACTGGTTCTTCCGCAAGATTCACGTAGGGGCGCGAGCCGCGGCTAGGCCCGTCGGTAGGGCCTCAATTTCCGTCGAAAGCCGCACCCTGGCGCAGCAGGCGGCGCACGTCGATCCTGCGCGCGTGGCCGGTCCCTGGATCGATCTCGTACGTGGTCATCAGGGCCCAGGCCGGGCTCTCGTCAGAGCTCTCCCCCGCGCCGCGCCGCGCGTAGCCCGTCCAGTCGACCGAGCGTTCCGCGCGATCCGAAACACCTTGCGCGGCCAGCTGGGTCGCCCCGTCGCCGTACCACGTCAGCGGCGCGCCGCGCACTTCAAGCGTGTAGGCGCCCGAGCCGTGGAAGGAGCTCACGACCAGGTGGAATTCGAAGCCGGAGCTGACGACCGAGAAGCGGCCGGCCTCGGGATTCGCGCCCGTCTCCCAGCGTGCGACAGTCGTCAATGTGTACGGATCAAAGAGCTCGACATCGAAGTCGTCGTAGGGATCGTCCGCGTACAGCGCGAACTCGATGTCCATCGGGACCTCGGACCTGAACGCGAAACCGTCGAAGGGATCGCTGCCGAAGTCGTCGATGTGCCCGCGGATCTGGAACGATTGACCCACGCAGATCGGCCCGAGGCCCTGGGCGCCCCAATAAAAGTCGTTGGGCTCCGCCTCGTACGTGGTGGGGTCGTAGTACGGATCGTCCTCCACGTGGATGCAGGACTGCGTGAGCAAAGCACCGACGGCGAACAGTGCGAACATGCGTGCGTTCATGGGACATTCCTCCGCGGAGGTTGGCGCGCGGTCCGCGGGCAGGTCGCCCGCGAAGCCAGTGCATCCCATGCAGGGCAAGCCGCGTGCCAATCCCGCGCAAGCCCCGCGCGCAGCGCCCTACCAGCGGTGGAAGGCCGGATGACCCTCGCGCACGGCCACGAAGAGTCCGCGGCAGGTCGCTGTAACGACTCCGCCGGAGGACAGCGTGGCCTCCACGGTGGCCCGATCGCCCTGGGCTTCGACCACGCGCGCGGAAAGCCGCACGGCCGCCGTGGAGGGCGTCGGCTTGCGCATTTTCACATGGAATTCTGCCGTAACCGTACAGGGCGGCGAGCTTGCGCCCGACTGGCGCATCAGATGGTGGGCTGCGGTCCAGTTGCTGTGGCAATCCAGCAGTGCGCCGATGATCCCGCCGTTCAACATGCCGGTGAAGGCTTCGTGGTGGGGCTCCGGCTTCCAGTCGCAGACGACCTCGCCATTCTGGTCCCAGCTCGCCGCGACGTGGCTCTTGAGGCGCAGGCCTTTGGCGTTCGCCGGGCCGCAGCCGAAACACGCATTCTGCGGCGCAAATCTGTCCTGGAGGCTTTGTTCCATGGCGCGGATTGTAATCTACGCGGTCTCCATGAGTCTCACACGCTTCCAATCGAAGGCCCTGAACGACGGGGCGGGCGCGCCGCTCGCCGCAGCGCGCGTGCACGTCGTGACTTTCGGTTGCCAGATGAACAAGTACGACTCGCTGCTCGCCGAGGGACGTTTTCGCGCGCGCGGCTACGTGACCACGGAGAGCGCCGACGACGCCGACGTGATCCTGTTCAATACCTGCTCGGTGCGCGAGCACGCCGAAGAGCGCGTCTACTCCTGGCTCGGCGAATTGAAGAACGTGAAGCAGTCGCGGCCCGATCTGGTGATCGGCGTGATGGGCTGCATGGCCGAGCGTGTCGAAGACGATGTCTTCCGCCGCGCGAAGCACGTCGACATCGTCTGCGGCACGCGCCAGTTCCAGCACCTGCCCGAACTCGTCGACGAGATCCGCGCGCGTCGCGCCGAGAACGGAGTGCGCAGCGCGCGTCTGGTCGCCACCGGCGACGGCGTCGTCTCCGTCGAGCGCGAAGGCGAGCCGTACACCGGCGGCCGCGTCGGTTTTCTCGCCGTGATGCGCGGCTGCGATCTCAACTGCACCTTTTGCATCGTGCCGAGCGTGCGCGGCCGCGTGCAGAGTCGTCCGATCGAGGACCTCGTGCGCGAAGCGCAGTGGATGGTCGCGAACGGCGCGCAAGTGATCACGCTGCTCGGCCAGACGGTCAACAGCTACGGCGAAGATTTGCCGGCGCCGATCGCGGGCGAGCCGATACAGCGCGGGCGTCAGGGCCGCGCGAGCCTCGCGGATCTCCTCTATCGCCTGCAGGAGGTCGAAGGCCTCGTGCGCATCCGCATGATCACCGCCCACGCCGCCTACGCGACGCGCGCGCTGGCCGAAGCGATTCGCGACTGCAGCAAGGTCGAGCGCTTCCTGCCCTTGCCCGCGCAACACGGCAGCGATCGGATTCTCAAAGCGATGAAGCGCGGCTACACCAGTGATCTCTACCGCCAGCGCGCCGCGATGCTGCGCGAGATCGTGCCCGATCTGCAGCTCGGCTCCGATTGGATCGTCGGTTTCCCGACCGAGACCGACGCCGATTACGAGGAATGCGAGAAGGTGCTGGCCGAGCAGCAGTTCAGCGTCAACTACGTCTTCAAGTACGACCCGCGGCCCTCGACGCGCGCCGCCGAAGAATTCGTCGACGACATTCCCGACGCCGTGAAGCAGGAGCGCAATCAACGACTCTTGCGCGCCAGCGAAATCGTGCAGGCCGCGCGTTTGCGCCAAGAAATCGGCCGCGAGCACACGGTGTTCGTCGAAGAGCTTTCGGAGAAGCGCGCAGGCACGGTGCGCGGCCGCACGCGCACGGGCCTGCCGGTGAGTTGTCGCGCGAACGCCGATACGCTCGGCACCGAGATCCGCGTGCGCATCGAAGAATCCAGCGCCTACGGTCTGGGCGGAAGCGTCGTGGAAACGAATACGCGCGCGGATTGAGGCCCAATCCGCG
>JANMRV010000114.1:0-11913 GCA_031388685.1 Planctomycetota bacterium | reverse complement strand
CCATCGCGGACAACGACGATGGACTGCCCGAGGAGCTTGTGTCGCAGGAGTGCCTCACGCACGGCGCGGCCGGCGGCCCGTTCCATCGCCTCCGTAGAAGTCACGGGCTCGATGCTCGGCCGTTCGCGGGCGATGTCCGGCGAAGCGGCGTATTTCCGCCAGGCTTCGGGGTCGAGGGCGCTGGTCTCCATATGAATTCCTCCTCGGCTGATCATACGTGGTCGGCGATCACCCGAGTTGTCGAAGAACATCCACTCGTCAGCCAGCGGGCGATACAGTTCAAAGAAGTTTCGCAGGCCACGGGCATGACGCCTCCTCACGATGTCCTCGGGAATGGAATGCCCACCTGATGCCACTCGGTTCCTGACGCGCGCAATCGCGACCTCGGCGCTCGGAAGTGCAACAAAGACAAGGTGGAAGACGTACCCGCGGTGCCTGAGCTCGGCGATCCAGGGCGCGAAACTTCGGCTGGCAAGGGTCGTCTCGAACGCGAAATCGGCTTGCGCATCCGCAAGCGCCTGCAGGCGCCTGAGCATCAGCCTGCCGGCGGCGACCGCCGCACGTTCCGGATCGAATGCGGACAGTCCCAATGCAATGGCATCCGCGTTGACGAAGTCGCCGATCCCGTACTGGTCGTGGACTATGGTTCGCGAGAGGGTCGACTTGCCCGCTCCATTCGGGCCCGCGATGACGACCAGGCGAGGGGCAGGGTTCGGCATCGTCCGGTGCGGATGGTAGCTTCTCCTGCAACATGAAGACACTGATCCGAGGCGGCACGATCGTCACGGCTGTGGACACCTACGTCGGCGACGTGCTCGTCGAGGGCGAGAAGATCTCCATGATCGGATCGAGCCTCGCGGTCGCTGTCGACAAGACGATCGACGCGAAGGGCAAGTTCGTGATTCCTGGCGGCATCGATGTGCACACGCACCTCGACATGCCGTTTGGCGGCACGACTTCGGCCGACGACTTTCGCACGGGCACGCTCGCGGCGGCCCACGGCGGCACGACGTGCATCGTCGACTTCGCGATCCAGGAGCGCGGCAAGTCGCTGCGGCAGGCGTGGGAGACGTGGATGAAGAAGGCCGAAGGCAAGGCGGCCATCGACTACGGATTCCACATGATCATGCGCGAGTCGACAGCGGCCCTGCGCGAGGAAATGGGCGCGTTGGTTCACGAAGGCGTGACCAGCTTCAAATTGTTCATGGCCTACCCGGGCGTCTTCCTGATGGACGACGCGTCGATCTTCCGCACGATGCAGCGCTCGGGCGAAATCGGCGCGACCATCTGCATGCATGCGGAAAACGGTCCGGTGATCGATGTGCTCGTCGAGCAAGCGCTCGCGAAAGGCTATACGGCTCCGAAATTCCACGCACTCACGCGGCCCGCGCGCCTCGAAGCGGAAGCGACCTACCGCGCGATCTGCCTCGCCGAAGTTGCCGACGTGCCCGTGTACATCGTGCACCTCTCCGCTGCTGAAGCACTTGAACACGTCACGGCGGCGCGCGATCGCGGCTTGCCCGCCTTCGCCGAGACCTGCCCGCAGTATCTTTTCCTCTCCTACGACAACTACGAGGAGCCCGGCTTCAACGGCGCGAAGTACGTGATGAGCCCGCCGCTGCGCGCGAAGGAGAAGCAGAAGGAACTCTGGCGCGGCCTGAAGTTCAACGACCTGCAGGCAGTCTCCACAGACCACTGCCCCTTCTGCATGAAAGGCGAGAAGGAACTTGGCGCCCACGATTTCTCCAAGATCCCTAACGGCGCGCCGGGCATCGAATCGCGCATGAGCCTGATGTACGACGGCGGAGTCACGACCGGCAACATCACGATGAATCGCTTCGTGGAAATCACTTCCACCGCGCCGGCGAAAATCTTTGGGATGTTCCCGAAGAAGGGCACGATCGCCGTTGGCAGCGACGCCGACATCGTGATCTTCGATCCGAACCGCGAGACGGTCTGGAGCGTGAAGACGCACCACATGAATGTCGACTACAACCCGTACGAGGGCAAGAAGTGCAAGGGCGCGGTCGAGACCGTGCTCTCGCGCGGCAACGTGATCGTCGAGCGCGGCATCTTCACGGGCAAGGCCGGCAGCGGCAACTACGTGCGCCGCGCGGCAAGGAGCTGATTCATGAGCGAGAAGGACAAATCCGTGAAAGCCCTCGATGCCGCTTCCATCCGCGCCAAGGAAAAGGAGTTTCTCTTCCCCTCGGTCGGCCACTACTACCAGGAGCCAATCGTGCTCGAGTCGGGGTCCGGCACGCGCGTGCGCGACATCGACGGCCGCGAGTACCTGGATTTCTTCGGCGGAATCCTGACGCTCTCGCTGGGGCACTGCAATCCGCGCGTCAACGAGCCGCTCAAGGCGCAGATCGATCGACTCGGACACGTCTCGACGCTCTATCCGACGCTGCCGATGGTCGAACTCGCCGAGCGGCTCGCGCGCATCACGCCGGGCCGATTGCAGAAGAGTTTTTTCACGGCCTCGGGCACCGAAGCGGATGAGACCGCGGTCGCGCTGGCGCAGGTCTACACGGGCGCCTTGGAAATCATTGCTCTGCGACACGGTTATTCGGGCCGCTCGATGCTGGCACAGTCGCTGACCGCGCACGCTTCGTGGCGTGCGGTGCCGACGCAGATTGCCGGGATCAAGCACGCGGTTTCGCCCTACTGTTATCGCTGTCCCCTTGGACTGGCATATCCAAGTTGCGGCGTGAAGTGCGCGAAGGACCTGGAAGAACTGATCCAGACCACGACCACCGGCAAGATCGCGGGTTTCCTCGCCGAGCCGATCCAAGGCGTCGGCGGCTTCATCACTCCCCCGCCGGAGTACTTCAAGATTGCGGTCGACATCGTGCGCAAGTACGGCGGCGTGTTCATCTGCGACGAAGTGCAGACCGGCTTCGGCCGCACGGGCACGCACATGTTCGGCATCGAACACTGGGGAGTCGAGCCAGAGATCATGACCATGGCCAAGGGCATAGCGAACGGAATGCCGATCGCGGCGACGATTGCGACGCCGGAGATTGCCGACTCGTTCAAGAAGGTAACGATCTCGACCTTCGGCGGCAATCCGCTCTCGTGCACGGCGGCGAACGCGACGCTCGAAGTGATCGAGCAGGACAACCTGGCCGAAAACTCCGCCGTGCGCGGAGCGCATTTGCGCGCGGGTCTCGACGCGTTGAAAGCAAAACATCCCGCGCTGATCGGCGAGGTGCGCGGCAAGGGCCTGATGCAGGCGCTCGAACTCGTCGTCGACGAAAAAGCCGGCGATCGCACGCCCAATCCGGCGGCGACGCTGCGGCTCTTCGAGGAAACCAAGCGCCGCGGCCTGTTGATCGGCAAGGGCGGACTCTACGGCAATGTCGTGCGCATCTCGCCACCGCTCAATGTCAGCTCCGCCGAAGTCGACGAAGCGCTCGGCAAACTGGGCGATTCGTTCCTCGCGCTGCAACGCCCGTAATCCAACTCTAGGAGCACGAACGTGGCCAGTCTCGGCATCGAAGTCAACGGAATGCGATTCAAGAACCCGTTCCTGCTCGCGTCCGGCCCGCCGGGCACGAACGGCAAGGTGATCAAGCGCTCGTTCTCGTTGGGCTGGGGCGGAATCGTCTGCAAGACGATCAGCCTCGACAACTCGAAGGTGATCAACGTGGCGCCGCGCTATGGAAAATTGCTCGCGCGCGGCCACAAGGACGAAGTCATCGGCTTCCAGAACATCGAGTTGATTTCCGATCGGCCCTTCGAAGCGTGGCTCGACGAACTCGCCGACTGCAAGCGCGAGTATCCTGATCACATCCTGATCGCCTCGGTCATGGAGGAATATCGCCGCGAGGCCTGGCACGAGATCATCGAGCGCACGCAGAAGACCGGCATCGACGGCTTCGAGCTCAATCTCTCCTGCCCGCACGGTCTACCCGAACGGAAAATGGGCGCAGCCATGGGACAGGATCCCGCCATCGTCAAAGAGGTCTGCGCCTGGGTCAAAGAGGTCGCCACGGTCCCGGTCTGGGCCAAGATGACGCCCAACATCACCGACCCCGCAGTTCCCGCCCAGGCTGCGATTGCCGGGGGCGCGGACGGCATCAGCGCGATCAACACGGTGCTGTGCATCATCGGCGTCAATCTGGAAACGCTGCGGCCGATGCCGACGGTCGAAGGTTATTCCGAACCCGGTGGTTATTCGGGGCAAGCGGTGCGCCCCATCGCGTTGCGTCACGTGATGCAGGTCGCGCGCTGCTGTCCTGGAGCAACGGTCTCTGGGATGGGCGGAATCGAAAGCGCCGAGGACGCGCTGCAATTCATGCTGCTTGGCGCGCACACCGTGCAGGTCTGCACCGGCGCGATGCTGCAGGGCTACGAGATGATCGAAGGCCTGTGCAGCGATCTCAGTGCATTCATGGACCGCCGCGGCATCAAGGAAGTTCGCGAGCTGGTCGGCAAGTCGCTGCCCTACTTCGACAGCCACGCCGGACTCGTCGAGCGTCAGGCTCAGGCAAAGCGCGGACACGATGGCGGAACCAATCGCGACGCTCAGACTTGGAAGGGCGACATCGCGCGCGAAACCAAGACGCTGATCACCGAGTGAATCACGAAGTCTTCTTCGCCGAGGCGCTGCGCGAAGCGAGGCTCGGTCTGGCCGAAGGCGGCATCCCGATCGGATCCGTTCTGGTGATCGACGGCAAGATCGTCGGCCGCGGCCACAATCGGCGCGTGCAACGTGGCAGCGCGATCCTGCACGCCGAGATGGACGCGTTCGAGAATGCCGGCCGGCTTTCGGCCGCCGACTACTCGCGAGCGACCCTGTATTCGACGCTCTCGCCCTGCGAGATGTGCAGCGGAACGGCGCTTTTGTACAAGATCCCGCGCATCGTGATCGGCGAGAACCATACGTTTCGCGGCCCGGAAGAACACTTGCGCGCGCGCGGTGTCGAACTCGTCGTGCTCGACGATCGGCAGTGTCGGCAACTGATGCTCGAGTTCATCAAATCTCGGCCCGAACTGTGGAACGAGGATATCGGAGTTGAAAGCGCTCCATGAAGGACCAGCCACTCCCGGCGACCCCGCTTCGCGCCGCGCGGCTCACGGATGCCGGCCTCGCGCCAACGCTGCCCGGGCTTCCTTCACGAGCTCCTGCCCGAGTTTTTTTCAACGTGACGGAATTGTGGACTTGGATTGATCACTACGCTTGGTTCGTGCGATTTGCCGAGGCGTCGATTTCGTACCTCGCCTTCAGCCGCATCACACGGCGGCCCGCCGTAGGCGATTCCTGATCCGGACTTGGGTCGAACCGTTGCGGATTTGCCCTCGCTGGTTTCTACTCGACATGGACATCGTTCATTGGCCCCCTCGATCAGGAATCGCTCCGGCATGCTTTCTCTACGCAAACCCGTTTCTCTAGCCGCCCTGCTGCTGCTGGGCACTCCGCTGTTCGCCGATGTCGTGACCCTCGTCGCCAACCGCGACGCGACGATCTACAACGACGGCGTGGGAAACCGCTCGGACGGTGCAAGCGCGAATTTTTTCGCCGGCCGAGCAGGCATCAACACCTCCTGGCCCGTGCGCCGCGCGCTGGTCGCCTTCGATGTTGCCGCTGCCGTGCCGGCCGGATCCATTGTGACGGCGGTAAAGATCAAGCTGTACATGTCGAAGACCGTTGTTGGCGCCATGGCCTTCGATGTCCATCGGCTGACGAGCGGTTGGAACGAGGGACCGAGCATCGGTCAGAGCGGCAACGGGGCTGTCGCGCAGGTCGGCGACTCGACCTGGCTGCACACGTCCTGGAACACGCAATTCTGGACCACGCCCGGCGGTGATTTCGTGGCGACTCCTAGTGCCACGACCTCGGTCAACAACGTGTTCGGCTATTTCACTTGGGGATCGACCGCTGCGCTCGTCGCCGACGTGCAAGGCTGGGTTGACACTCCCGGCAGCAATGTCGGCTGGATCTTGCGCGGCCCGGAAAACACTGGGACGTCGGCCAAGCGCTTCGAATCGCGCGAGAGCCTGGCGCAGTTCCGTCCGCTGCTCGAGATCACCTACACGCCGCTGCCGGCTCCGACGACGTATTGCACGGCGAAGACCAACAGCCTTGGATGCGTGCCCGCGGTCAGCTTCAGCGGGCTTTCCAGCGCGACGGCCGGCTCCGGCTTCACGATCAGCGGCTCGAACGTGATCAACAACAAACCCGGCCTCTTGATCTACACCAACGCCGGCCGGGCCGCGGTTCCGTTCCAAGGCGGACTGCGCTGCATCAATGCACCCACGAAACGTTCCGTTCCCTTGGCGTCGGGAGGCAATCCCCCACCCAACAATTGCTCGGGTCTGTACGCGATCGACATGAACGCCTTCACGATCGGAGCGCTCGGCGGAACCCCTGCGGCCTATCTCAGCGTCCCAGGCACGCTGGTCGACTCGCAGTTCTGGGGCCGCGATCCAGGCTTCCCGTCGCCGAACAATACGACGCTTTCCAACGGCTTCGAGTTCAGCGTTGGGCCGTGATATGGCGGCCACGCCTCAGTCGTACGTGACGCCGGCCGTCCGCACGTAATCGGCGGCGCAGGCTTCGATCGCAGCCGGATCCAGGCCGACGCCGAGGGCCAAGCCTTTGAACATCGCGATCGCAGCTTGCGTTTCATAGGCGCGCTGCAGGGTCTGGTCCAAAATCAACTGCGGAGCGACCCAACCGTTGTTGGCGTACTTCACAAAGCGGGCATTCCACTGCGGTTCGATCTGCGTGCCCTCGTTCCAGTCGTTCCAGGTCGCGATTTGGATCCAGTCCGATCCAGAGGCCAGTGCCGCATCCAAGGTCGCCGAGTAGAAGGCCCCGCCGAGATCCGCGCCCACGCGCACGCACAGTGAATTGCCGTCGTTGCCCAGCAGGTTCGAAGCCGCCCAGCCCGCGACACCCGAGTCGTCGAAGCCGGGCCAGGCGATGGCGACGCCGAAGCGATTCTTGTCGTCCGCGCTCGCCCAGGCATTGCTCTTCGAGTTCGACCCCTCGGCCAGCGCCTGAAGTGGCTCGCTCGTCGGTGCAGGCCAGGACGCGATGTGATTCACGAAGTCTGTGAAGTTCTGATACTTCAACATGCCGAGCGTCACGAGTTTCCAATGCGACATGCCGTTGAATGGGCTGCTCTCGCCGGGCTGCGCATCGGCGATCAGGCACAGCGCGCGACCGGTGACCAGCTTGACCTGGTCGAAGACGTCCTGCCAATCGGAGTCCTGCATGCATTGGGTGCCCGCGCCGTCGCAGATCCCGTTTCGGAAAATGTAGACGACCAGCCGCCCGTCATGTTTCAGCACGCTTTTCCGACGGAAGTACGTCGTGACCAGGTGCACCAGGTCGTTCTCGATGCCAATCTTCTTGGCGGCCAGCGTCGGTTCGTTCGGAATCCAACCGTTGAAGTGCACCTTGGGCTCGTACATCACGGCGATCTTCAGGTCGGATCCAGGTGCTTCCGCGGCGTCGAGCAACGCTTCGAAACACTCTTCGTTGATCGGCTCCGTCCCGGCGGCCGCGTTCAGCGCCGCCAGCGCATGCCCCTGGTGGTCATAGACGAAGCTGTCGATGCCGATCGCCCGCGCGAGGCGCACGTGATAGCGCAGCAGGTCAGGATCACGCGAGTCGTAGGTCCCGGCGAGCGGCAGCGAGTCGAGTGTGGCATCGACGCTCGTCGCGCCGTCCCGGCGCAGATTCATGCGAATGCAACTAGGGCTCGTGGCGCAGTCGGGATTGTGGTCGAGCGCCACGTAGTTCGGATCGCAGGCCGGTGGCGAGAGCCAGGCCCAATTGCGCCAGAGTGCGGCAGGACTGGTCGGATTCGTCGTCGCGCCAGGGAAAAGCGGCGAGCGGTACCAGCCGACGTAGTTGGCGGCGACGTGCCGTTTGGGATTGCCGTTGACGCCGTAGCGCTCGCCGGTCTGCACAAAATCCGTGCGCACGGTTCCATTCAGCGATTTTTCGACCACCAGCCGCAAATGAGTCCGGTCGAAGGGCAGCGCTTGATTGGTCTTCGGTTGTGTCTGCAGAAAAACCCACGTGCCCTTGTCCGCGAGCGTCGGAGTCCACTTCACGCTGGCCATGCTCACGGCTGAATTGAGCGGCGTGCCCGGAGTCCAGGCGGAAATGGAGAGCTTGACCCACAGCGATGGATTTCCGAGTGCGCCAAGGCCCTGCACATCGGGCTCCAGGTAGAACCAGCCGCAGGCTTCAGGCACTTGCTTGGGAGCGGGTGAAGCCTGGCCATCGCCGATCAAGATCGCCTGCGCGGCCTGGGCCAGGCCGGAACCCTGCAGCTTCAGGTAGCGCTCACCGTAGTACGCATCGCGTCCGGCGGCGGGATCGCTCAGCGCGACTGAACCCGTGGTCGTCCACGACTGCGCGAACTGTGTCGGATCCTCGAAGCTGGGCGCGCCCAGCGTGTACTCCGCGTACTCGAACAGACCGCCTTGAACCTCGTCGAGCCAGACCGTGCCCGCCGCCTGCACGTGCAACACGACACTGAAGTCGACCGCGCCTCGAGGGATGCGCGCGTCCGTGGCGCCGACGGGCCGCGTGCGCACGAACAACCAGCGGCCGTGTGGATCACTGGCTGCATGCAAATGCTCGGACTCTGCGATGATCGTCGTCGCGAGCCCGTCCGAGGCCAGCACCTGGATGAACACATCGCCGACGCTGCAATTCGCGGCCATGTAAAACCAGGCGCCGAACTCGACCTTCTGACCTTCGGCCGCAAAAATCTGCGTGTCGAAAGGCGTCGAATTGGGATACGCAACGGGCAACGTCAACGCGAGCGTCGCTTCGACTCCCGGCGTGAGGTCGCACTGGATTGTCGTCAGCCCGCCGCTCGGCCCCGCGGACGGCACAAGGTGGACTTGCCCGTCGCTGGTCCAAGAACTCCACGCGTCAAAGCCGTTCTCGAAACTGCCGTTGGGGAGCAGAAATTCCTTGCCGACTCCGATGCCGGCGTGGGCGATCGCACCCGCGACGAGAGCGCCAAGCAGGAGCAGACTCGCTCTGCAGCATCGATCCGTAGCACTGAACATCGTGGCCGAGAGTTTGAGCTCGAGAGGTGAAGCGCGGCGCCCCATCGCCCGTGAAGGCCCGAGAATGCTAGGGAGCAGCAACGGCCCTGGGCAATGCTGCACATTTGGGAAATGCGTGCCTGCGTCCAGCTGCCCGCTCGCGGGGCCGCCAGGGCCGATTCGACATGACATGACAGCCATGTGCCCGCGCGCAGGCGCGCCGCTGCTGCGCGTGGATCCCCGATGGGCGAGCCTGGATCGATGGTGTTAGCGTGCCTGCCATGCTCACCCTGCTGCTGGCGCTCACGCTCGCGTCGGACATCCGCGAACTCGACCTTGCCACGGACTCGAAGCGGCAGGTGATCGTCGACCGCGAGCCCGGTCAGTACCTCGGCCATCCGACGACGCTGCTGCTCGCCGATGGCAAGACCCTGTTGTGCGCCTACCCCAAGGGCCACGGCCGTGGCGCGATCGTGATCAAGCGCAGTCTCGACGCGGGCCTGACCTGGAGCGAGCGACTGCCGCTGCCGAAGAGTTTCGAGACCAGCCTGGAGACGCCCACGTTGCACCGGATGGTCGATCCCGCGGGAAGGGAGCGTCTGGTGCTTTTCTCCGGGCGGTATCCCTGTCGGCGCGCGATTTCGGAAGACGACGGGCAGAGCTGGGGCGAGCTCGAACCCATCGGCGAGTTCGGCGGAATCGTCGTGATGTCGTCGGTCGTTCGTTTGCACGGTGGCGCGTATGCCGCGCTGTTCCACGACGACGGACGCTTTATTCGCGACGGCGGCAAGAGCACTGGCACGTTCACGCTGGTTCAAACGCTCTCGAGGGACGGCGGTTTGACCTGGAGCGCTCCGAACACGATCTGGTCGGGGAGCGACGTGCATCTGTGCGAGCCTGGCGCGGTGCGCTCGCCCGACGGCGAGACGCTCGCCGTGCTGCTGCGCGAAAACCGGCGCGTGAAAAACTCACACGCGATTTTTTCCAGCGATGAAACGAAAACCTGGAGCGCGCCGCGCGAAATGAGCTGGACGCTCACCGGGGACCGCCACGTCGCGGCGTATGCACCCGACGGCCGCCTCGTCGTCAGCTTCCGCGACATGGCCAAGGACAGCCGCACGCGCGGCGATTGGGTCGCATGGATAGGCAGCTTCGACGACATCGTGAACAACCGTGACGGTCAGTACCGCGTTCGGCTCATGGACAACCTGAAGGGTACCGACTGCGGTTATCCGGGCCTGGAAACGCTCACCGACGGAACGTTGGTCGCGACCAGCTACGGTCACTGGACGACCGGCGAAGAACCGTACGTCGTCAGCGTGCGCTTCACATTGACGGAACTCGATGGCATGGCAAACGACGCGGGCAGGTAAGCGCGAGTGCCGGCCCGGCTCACAGCAACGCGCGAGCCGAGCAAGCGAGCGCGACACTCAGCAGGCAAAACGTGGTCGGCGTTGGGAGCGAGCGCAGAAGCGGCAGGCCGCACAGCCATGCGAGCAAGATGCCGAACAGCGCGAAGGCCATGGCGTGCTGCGCAAGCCCAGCATGTTCGACCGGAATGAAACCGGCAGCGATCAAGCCGTCGATGTGAATTCCGTCGAACCGGCACACTTCGAACAGTGCGCCCGCGCCGACGGCACAGGTCATCGGCGCGGGCGCTGACTTGCGCGCGAGGCCGAGGACCGCGAGTCCCGCGAGCGCAAAGACGACCGATCCGCGCCAGCCGTGAAGCAAGGTTGCTGCGACGCTCAACCAAGCGACGAGCGCGAGTGGCGCCCCGCTTCGACTCAGCGTGCCGAGCAGTCCGGTCCCGACCGCGATGCTCATCAAGAGTAGCGCGCCGCTGACTCTGTGATCCGTCAACGGAGCGGGGGCGGGACCGCAGAGCGCTCGTACAAGTCCGCAGCCGATGGCAACGCCAGCGGCGGCCGCGCAGGCGATCAGCGGCGCGAAAGGGACCGGCTTCGAATTCGCCTCAGGCATCGGATCAGGATCGGAGCCCCCACGCACCGATCTGGAGCTGCAACGAATCGTGAGACGTTTCGAAGCAGTGAGGGTTCCACGGCAACGCTGCTGCGCGAAGCCCTTGCAGGCATCCTCGAGGCCGAATTCGCGCCGTACGCATCTCGCTCGCGCCGCGCGCCCGCTGCAGCGCATTGCTTCCGCTCGCCGGCTAGGGCATAAACTGGCCCGGCCACCATGATTAGGTATCCTTGGTGGCTTCCCCGATGGCCTCGACACTCGACGATGACCCGCTGCTGAAACCGGTCCCCCTGGTCGAGGGCTGGAAGGTGCTGGCCCCGGTCGTGCTCTACGCCAAAATCGGGCAGGGCGGCATGGGCGCGGTTTACCGCGGCCGGCACATCGATTTCGACATCGACGTCGCGGTCAAGTGCCTCAAGCCTTCGCTGGCTGCCGAGGACGAGCAGTTCATCTCGCGCTTCCGGCGCGAGGCGCGCCTCGCGGCGAGCCTGACGCACGAAAACCTCGTGCGCGTCTACGACTACCGCCGCTCGTACGGGATCCATTACCTGGTGATGGAATTCATCGACGGCGAGACGTCGAGTGCGCGGGTCAAGCGCAAGGGCCAACTCGGCGAGTACGAGGCGGCCGCAATCATCCTGGGGGCCGCGCGCGGTCTCGCCAAAGCCCACCGCAATCCGGAGACGATCGTCCACCGCGACATCAAACCCGACAACATCATGATCTCGCGCAGCGGCGAGGTGAAACTTGCCGACCTCGGCATCGCCAAGGCGATGGAGAACGAGGAAGGCATGACGCTGAACACGCAAGGCGTGATCGGCACGCCGCAGTACATGTCCCCCGAGCAGTGGGATCGCGACCAGAACATGGGCCCGCAGTCGGACATCTGGTCCTTCGGCGCGA
>JANMRV010000306.1:0-13125 GCA_031388685.1 Planctomycetota bacterium | reverse complement strand
ACCGGCAGGCCGCGCATCAAGAGCGTGCCCATCATGCTGGCCTCGATCAGGGCCAGCGCCGCAATCAACGCGCCGACGCAAAGCACCGGCGTCGCGCTGCCGATCGAGTGCGTCAACCACAGCGCGCCGGCGCAAAGCAGCGCGATTCCGGTTCCGAAAAGGGTGCGCTGAAGTATCCGCGCACGCTTGGAGGGCACGGCCGCGCCGGCCGGGGGCCGCGCAGCATCGCTGCCTTGCTCAGGAGTCTCGACCATGCGGGACGGCACTCAGGCGCGTTCGCGGTCCGATGAGATCCGGCCCGAGAATTTCGGCTCTGGCGGCGCTTCGCTGATCAGACCTCCGAACTTGCGCACTCTGCCCGCGTAGTCGCGCAAGGCCGCGTGCAATTCCGGTGTCCGAAACGCCGGCCAGCATTCGTCGGCGATGTAGATCTCGGAGTACGAGATCTGCCACAGGAGAAAATTCGAAACGCGCAACTCTCCCGCTGTGCGAATCAAAAGATCGGGGTCGGGCGTCTGCGGATCGTAGAGGTAGCGCCGCAATGTTTCCTCGTCGATGCGATCGGGAGTCAGCGCACCGCTCTGCGCATCACGCACGATTTGCCGCAACGCGTCGGCGATTTCACTGCGCGCTCCGTAGGAGAGCGCAAGCCGCAGCAGCATGCCGTCGCCGCTCGCGGTCAGTCGCTCGGTCTCGGCCAATGCCGCTCGCGCGTCGTCGGGCAACGTTTCGAGGCGTCCGATGCCGCGCAGACGCACGCCGTTCTTCAGCAACGTGGGCCGTTCCTGGATCAGGAAGCGGCGCAACAATCGCATCAAATAGCGCACCTCGAGACTGGGCCGCTTCCAATTCTCGACGGAAAACGCGTAGAGCGTCAGCGAGCGCACCCCCATGCGCGCGCATTCGGTCGTAATCTCGCGCACGCTGCGGATGCCTTCGCGGTGTCCGAAAATCCTGCGCATCCCGCGCTGCTGCGCCCAGCGGCCGTTGCCGTCCATGATCACGGCGATGTGCTCGGGAAACGCGCCGCCGAAATCGGGCCGTGAGATCTTCGGGCGCGCGCTGGACTCTTGCTTCGAGGACTCGGGGTCGCGGGCCATGGGACGCTCGATCTAGCGCGCGGCGGCGTGGACGCGAGGACTTGCCGCTTGGCGCGCGATGACCTGATCGCGCTCGGGCCCGACCGACAGCATCTCGATCGGAACGCCGATCAGCTTCTCGACCGCCTCGACGTAGTCGCGACAGCGCTTGGGCAATTTTTCGTAGTGACGGACCGCGGTGATGTCCTCGGACCAACCAGGAAACTGCGTGTATTCGACTGCGAGGTTTTCGATGCCCACAAGTGCGGCCGGATATTCCTCGAAGACCTGCGAGCCCAGTCGATACGCGACGCCGACCGGGATCGAATCGAATCCGGTGAGCACGTCGAGGTTGGTCATGATCCAACTGTCCGCGCCGTTCCAGCCGAGCGTGTAGCGCATCTGCGGCGCGTCGAGCCAGCCGCAGCGCCGCGGCCGGCCGGTGGTCGCGCCGTATTCGTTGCCGGCTTCGCGGATGCGCTCGCCGAGCGCGCCGTGTTGCTCGGCGGGGAACGGGCCTTCGCCGACGCGCGTGCAATAGGCCTTCGCGATGCCGATCGCGCGCTCGATCCAGCGCGCGGGGTAGCCGGCCCCCGCGGGAATGCCGTCGACACCGGTGCTCGATGAAGTCACGAACGGATACGTGCCGTGATCGATGTCAAGCATCGCGCCCTGGGCGCCTTCGAAGAGCACTCGGCGCCCGGCGCTGAACGCGGTGCGCACTTCGCTCGCGCTGTCGCCGACGAAGGGCGCGAGTTGGCTGGCCAGGGTCGTGTAGCGCGCGAGTTGTTGTTCGAGGTCGAGCTCTTCCTCGCCGTGCACCTGGCGCAGCATGGCGTTCTTCTCGGCGAGGGCGGCGCGCAGTCGATTGCGGGCATGCTCGGGCTCGAGCAGATCGCAGACGCGCAGGCCGGTGCGCGCGGCCTTGTCCGCGTAGCAGGGACCGATGCCTCGCCCGGTCGTGCCGATGCGGCCATGCCCGCGCCAGCGCTCGGCGGCCTGATCGATGCGGCGGTGGTGCTCGAAGATCACATGCGCGTTCGACGACAGTCGCAAATTGGTTCCGTCGACGCGCACGCCGCGCTGGCGCAAGCCGGCGACCTCCTCGAGGAACTTGAGCGGGTCGAGCGCGACACCGTTGCCGATCACGTTGACCTTGCCGAGGTGCAGGATGCCTGAGGGGATCAGGTGCAGCACGTATTTCTGACCGGCGACGACGACCGTGTGGCCGGCGTTCGCGCCGCCCTGGTAGCGAACGACGACGTCGGCTTCGCCCGCCATGCGATCGATGATCTTGCCTTTCCCCTCGTCGCCCCATTGGGCGCCGAACACACTGACAGCGGGCATGGACTGGTTGGGTCTGGTTGTCGAGAACGCGGAACGAAAAGGCGGCTTGGAGGCGAGCGCTTCGCAGCGTGGATTCTCGCCCTCCGCGTCGGGAGCGGCAAGCCTTTTCGATGTCTCGCGGCGCCGGCTCAGCTCGAGCGAGGCTTTCGGGCTGCGTTCAGCGCTCCGAATCCGCCGCCCCCGGGCGTGAGGATCGTGATCTCGCAGCCCGCCTCGATCGAAAGCGTGGCCTGCGAGGGCAGCGCTTCGCTGCTCCTGTCCCCGCGCCTCTGCCAAGCTCCGCCGGCCGAACCTGGACCACCGCCACTCGAACCCTTGGGCCCCGCCTGCGCGCGATCGGCGATCCAGCCGACGCGCGCCGCGGAGAGAAAGCGCAGGCGCTTCTTGATCCCGTCGCCGCCGCGCGATCGGCCGGCCCCGCCGCTGTCCCGGCGCACGCTCAGTTCCAGCACACGCGCGGGGAACTGCACCTCGAGGGCTTCGATCGGCGTGTTGCGCGTGTTCGTCATGTGCGTATGCAGCGCGTGGGCGCCGGGCCCTTGCGGTCCACCGCCCGCCCCGCCGGCGATGGTCTCGTAGTAGGTGTAGCTGCCCCGCTGCATGCCGGAGGCATCCGGAACGCGCATCCCACCAAAGGAGAAGTTGCTCATCGTCCCCGAACTCGAGGCCGGGATGCGCCCGGGTTCGAGCTGCGCGAGCGCGCCGAGCAGGACATCGACCAGTCGCTGACTGGTCTCGACGTTTCCGGCCGCCACGGGCGCTGGATAGAGCGCGTCCACGACACTGCCTGAGCGAGTCAGGACGCGCGCCGGCCGCAGCAGTCCGTCGTTGGTCGGCGTCCCGGGCGGCAAGAGCAGGCGCAGGCAGTAGAAGACCGCCGAAAGCACCACCGCTCGCGTCGTGTTGATCGGCGCCGCGGACTGCGCGTCGCAGCCGCTCCAGTCCATGAACAGTTCGCGCCCGCGACGCGCGACCTCGACTGCGATGCGGACGTTGCCGTGGGGCGTTTCGAGCACGTCTTCGCTGCGCACCTGCTTGCGCGGAAGCCTGGCGATTTCCGCGCGCGTCAGACGTTCGGTCCAATCGAGCAACAGCTCCCCGCTCGCGCACAAGCGCTTCAGTCCCTGTTCCTTGGCCAGCGCGCCAAGACGTTCCGCGCCGACTCGATTGGCCGACAATTGCGCGAAGAGATCGCCCTCGCGCTCGCGCGGCACGCGCATGTTCGCGAGCAGCAGATCGAAGATCTCGCGCTGCACGACACCCGCGCGAACCAGACGCGTCGGTGGGATGACCAGGCCTTCGCCGTGCAGGTCGTAGGCGGGCGCCATCGAGCCCGGCCAGGCGCCGCCGATGTCGGCGTGGTGCGCGCGGTTGGCGCACAGGAACTCCGGCTTTTTCGCGCGCGAGAGGAACACCGGCGTGACCAGGGTCACGTCGGGCAGGTGCGTCCCTCCGTGATAGGGATCATTGAGCACGACCACATCGCCGCGCTCGAGTTC
The DNA here is from genome assembly GCA_031388685.1 of Planctomycetota bacterium. Taxonomy (GTDB): domain Bacteria; phylum Planctomycetota; class UBA1135; order UBA1135; genus JADJQU01. Next base: position 9,200 of record JANMRV010000306.1, on the reverse strand, counting down.
GAAGCGCTCCAGAGCCGCGCGCACGCACAGCGGGATCGAGCCCAGGTGAATCGGTATGTGCGCAGCCTGGCTCAACATGCGGCCACAGCCGTCGAAGATCGCGCAGGAATAGTCGCGCCGCTCCTGGATGTTGGGCGAGAACGACGAGCGCATCAGCGAAGCGCCCATCTCCTCCGCCGCCGCGGCGAACAGGTGATGGAAGACTTCCAGGTACAGCGCGTCCGCGGCCATGGACGCAGAGACTACGTGAAGCGGGCTCGAACGGCGACGGCCGCGCGCTCAGCGATCTTCGTCGGGGAAGTCCTGAACTTCGAAAGGCGTGTAGTCGAGCACTTCCCAGCGGATGATCGGCACGATCGTCGTTCCGTCGTCCGAGGTGACCCGCCACACGACTGCGCGCACGCTGCGCGTCAGCGCGTTGCCGAGTTCATCGTCGTGCTCGCCGGGCAGCGGCGGCCGGCTGCGATCGATGTTGTTGCGGTCGTTGGAATTGACGATGCGCGCGATCACGAAGATCGAGAAGACTTGGCTTTGGGTGCCGAGCAAGCGCAGCACTTCGGTCTTGGGATCCGCGCTCAGGCGTTCGGTTCCCGGAACCTGATCGAGTTCCGCCAGCGTGTCGAAGACCTGGCGCACGATCACGACGCGGCCGTACTCGTCGTAGACGGGGTCCGGCTCCTCGGTCTCTGTGTCGTCTTCCTTCTTCTCCTCGAGGTTGCGGTACTCGATCACGCTGTCCCACCAGCGGCCTGAGATGTCGCGATCCTCCATCAGCGCCTTGAGCACGCAGGGCGGAGCCGTGTTGACGTTGACGGCGATGCCGCTCGAACTGGCGGAAGCCGCGCCGCCAGCGCCGCCCTGGGCACCGGCCCCGCCACTGGCTCCGCCCTGGGCGCCCTGGCCGCCCGCTGCGTTCTGTCCGCCGCTCGCGCCGGCCGGGATCCCGCCGGCAAGCGAGCCTGTGCCAAGGGACTGTGACTGCTTTCCGCCTGGCGAGCCGCTTCCCCCGGCCGGGTTCGCTGCGCCGCCCGCGGCCCCGTTCGCGCCGCCGGTTCCGCCGGCACCGGCAGCGGCGGCGGCGCCGCTCGCTCCGTTGATGACACCCGAGGTTGGCGGGAGCAGCGAATCGCCAGTGCGCAACGCCGTGTAGACCGTGAGGAAAGCGCCGATCGAGTGCACGATCTTGCCGCGATCGTCGCGGTAGTCGCGGAAGTGCCACGGCTCGAAGGGCTCGAGCGCCGCAAATTCCTTCAGCGTCAGCGGCAGGCCGACGTCGGGATTCTCCTCGGTGTCGGAAAGCAACTTCGTGCGCGGCGAATCCGAGTTCGCGCGCTTGCGCAGGTGGCCGCGCATCACGTTGGCCATGCGCTCGGCGTCGTTTGAATCGATGTCCTCGGTCGTGCCCTGGCGACAGGTGTCGAGGATCTTCACCACGCGTTCGTAGGCCTTGTTGGCTTCGTCTTCGTTCTCGGCCAGCATGCCGAGCACGTTGACCTTCGAGTCCTCGTCCTGCACGAACACACGCAGTTCGACTTGGCTGATCTCGGTGCGCTGCGGCTTGCCCCAGGCGTCCTCATGGGAATCCACGGGTTCCTGCCCGCCACCCGCGGCAGCGCCGGCGGCACCAGGAAGTTGGGCTGCGCCGGCGCCGGCGCCGGCGCCAGCCGCTCCACCCGGGGCGGCCCCGCTCTCGCTCCCGGCTTCGGCATCGGTTTTCAACTGATCGAAGACTTCGAGCAGGCTCGATTCGATCGCCTGGTCCATGCGCGTGATGCCCATGTCGTTCATGGCCGTGCGCTGCGAGGCTCCCGTGGAGACCCGCAGTTGCGCGCAGATCGCCAGCACGACCATCAGGACCAGGAAGGCCATCAGCAGGGCGACTCCGCGCCGGCCCGGAGCGCCACGAAGAGTCGATGAACGTGCGAGTTTCATTGGGTAATGGGACGCCCGGAGCCAGGGGCTCTTCCCAGCGAAGTCTAGCCGGAACGATGCCCGTTTCCCCCACGCCTGCGTGGCTGACACCGGGCCGGAGTCTGCGCTCGGGCGAAAGCGGTGTCTGGCCCCGTCGGTCGGGCTAGAACTCGCGGTGCACGTCGACGCCCTGCAGGATGCGCGGGCGGATGAAGAACAGGACGTTGGCCTGCTCCTTGCGCGTGAACTTCGAACGGAAAAGGTACTGCAGGACCGGGATGTCGCCCAGGAGCGGCACCTTGCGGATGGATTCGACGTTTCGCTCGGTCACGAGACCGCCCAGGATCACGGCCTGGCCCGGCTGGAGGTACACGACGGTGCGAGCGCTGCGCTGCGAAAGCCGCGGGGCCGAGATTTCGTCGCCCAGCGCGGTCACGAGCAGGATCTCGCGACCCGTCTGAGCCGACGCCTCGATGTCGATATTGAGCGCGACGGTCTTCGTGCCGATCACGCGCGGCACGACGTAGAGTTTCACGCCGACTTCCTGGAACGCGACGGTCGACCCGTAGCTGGCATTGCCCGCCGTGAGTACGCCCGGCAACAGATAGGGAATCTTCTCGATGTTCGAGATGTCCGCGCGCCCGCCCTCGCGAACTGCAATCTTGGGCCGTGAGATGATCGAGACGTTGTCGTTGGTTGCGATCGCTTCGAGGATCGCGTTGAACGCCATTCCGTTCTGCACGGCGCCGATCGCCAGGAGCGCCTCGTTGATGTCGACGCCGTTCGGAGTCGAAGAGTTGAGGCTCTTGAAGAAGCTGCCGGCGGTGAAGTCGAACATCGGTTGGCCGTCGAGGGGCTTGACTCCGACATCGACCGTGTCGCTGAACGCGATCTCGACGATCTTGGCCTCGATCTCGATCTGGGGCACACCCGCTGCGAAAAGGTTGATGAAGTCCTCGACGTCGTAGAGCAACTCCTGCCCCGTGGTGACCACGAGCCAGTCGGCAAGTGCCGTCTCCTTGGCTTCAGTGCCGACGGTGCGCATGTCCTGGTAAAGCTCGACATCCCATTTCTCGAGCAGGTCGAGCTTGACCGTGTTCGGCGTCGAAGGTGCCGCCGGTGTTCCGGCAGTCGGCGCAACCCACATGGGGAAGTTGCCGTAGTCCTCGATCATCTTCCTCATCCTCGTGCCGGTGCCCACGCGCATCGGGTAGGGCTTGGTCAGCGTCCCATCGGGGTTGACCTTGATGCGTTCGCCGAAGACCAGATAAGGATTCTCAGGGGGCGTTCTGGCGCCGGGTGTCGGGCGCGGTGGAATCTTGTGCGGCACGTTCGCAGCTCCCGCGGGCGGAGTCTGACCGGAAGCCGTCGCAGCCGTCCCAGGGGCGTCGGACTTGAGCGGAGCCTCGTCGCCCATCCCCGGATCCAAGTTGTCGAAGGGCTCCCCGCCGCCCATGCCATCGACCGGCATGATCGTGCCCTTGGCAAGCAGGTCGCGAAACTCGTCGACGGTCAGTTCGCGCTTCGGGTGCTCCGGCCGGAACTCCTCCGGTCCGACACAGCCGACAGGCAGCAGGGCGAGGCAGGCGAGAAGCCCGAAGATGATTTGCTGGGACACGCTGAGAGGGCCGGCGGATGAAATGGTGGCCGGGGCACCCAGAGTGGATCGACTTTCCGCGCCGAGAAGGAAAGGTTCAGGACGGGAGTGGAAGAATTGGGATCCAGGCAGGGCCTAGAGCAGCGCCTTGACCTGCTCCGTCACGTCCGTGATCACCCGACCGTCCTTGTGCTTGATTTCTTTCCAGACGCTGCAGTACCCGTTCGAGGCCCGGAGGGTCTCGCACTGGGCGGCGATCCGATTGACCGCCTCATTGTTGAGCTTGATCCCCTCGGGCGAGGTCGCACTGATCTTCTGGTCCTTCATCTTCTTGTACTCGGGCGTCGCGTCGAGCAGAGCCTGGAAGTCGATGACGACCGGATTGGAGAGTTGGGTCGCGTCCGACAGGCCGCAGATGTTGTTCTCTGCCTTGACTATCCAGTCGCGCCCACCCGGCTCGATGGCGGCCGGGGACGAGTTGCCGCGCACGCCAGCATCCGCCAATTGAACAGGGGCCAAGGCCAGGAGCATCGCACCGAGGACGATCTTGATCAGGCTGGGAGTCTTCATAGCGAACCTCGAAGGGTGTGGCGCAGGTGGTTGTTCCGCACGTCGATCGAACGCCGCGTGGACAGGATTGCTTGCGCAATCGATGGGCCGGGCAGCATCCCAACCGCTCGAAAGTTCAAGTTTCGATCGCAACCTTCAATTTGATAACGACTTAGGTAATTTCTGGCGGTAGGAAGTTCGCGACACGCCGTGGCCGCTCGCTTTCCGACAGTCAGCCGTTATTCGACATTTTCAGACAGAAACGTGCGTCTATTGCCCATGAACCGCATTCCAGGCCTTCCTGGTCCGCCTGAAACGGGTGCCACGCTTGGTTCCCTCGCGCGTCAGGTAGCCCAGCTCCACAAGGTCGAGCAAGTCCCGCAGGCCTGTGCGACTGGAGATGCCGTGCTGCTCGGCATAGGCAGTCGAACTGATCCGAGCCGCCAAACCCAATGTCTCCAGTACCTGGGCCTGCCGTTCGTTCATCGGTCGGGGCTCCACGCCGGTCGCCTCGGTCGGGTCGGAATGCAGCTCGACGTGCTCCAGGGATAGCTCGGCCCCAGCCCCCAGGATGAAGGCCCGCGAAAGCACATTCTCCAGCTCCCGCAGGTTGCCCGGCCAGGGGTAGTCGAAGAAGCGGTCGAGGACTTCCGGCGAGACGCCGGTGACGGGCCGGGCGGCCGAGGCGTTGTGGCGGCGCAGGTACGCCTCGACCAGTCCTGACAGGTCCTGGCGGCGCAACCGGAGAGGCGGAACGGAAACCTGCGCGACGTTCAGGCGGAAATAGAGGTCGCTGCGGAAGTGGCCGCGTTCGACTTCGGCGGACAGGTCCGCGGAAGTCGTGGCGACGATGCGGACATCCAAGGCGATCGGGATGGTCGCCCCCAGCGGCAGCACCTCGCGGTTCTCCAAGACGCGAAGCAGAGCGACCTGACCCGCCTGCGGCAGGCCGGCGATTTCGTCCAAGACCACCGTCCCTCCACGGGCGAATTCGAAGGGGCCCATGCGCCGGGCGGCAGCTCCGGTGAAGGCGCCAACTTCGTGCCCGAAGAGTTCGTCCTCGATCAGGCTGGAGGACAGGGACGGACAATGCACGTGCACCAAGGGGCCCGCCCGGCGTGGACTCCACTCGTGGACCAGCTTGGCGATGCGGTCCTTTCCGACCCCGGTCTCCCCTGCGATCAAGAGCGTCACCTCGCGCTCCGCCACTCGCCGAACGGTGTCGAGCAGTTCGAGCATCAGCGGACTCTTCGCGACGAAGTCCACCGGCAGAATCGCCTGCACGCTGGCCAACGTCGAATTCGTCACAGGCGCATTACCTTGGCTGACCCGTTCGTCCACCGTGTGCAGCACCAATCGGCCGCTGGCGCCATCGTCGGGCCAGGCACCGTGGGCGCTTGCAATCGAATCCACCAGCTCTCCGTCGGGCCAGGCACCCAGGCGCACACGCTCGACGACTCGCTCTTCGATCGCGGCAAAGTCGGGACGCGTTCCGCTCCAGGGCAGGGCCACGTGCAGATCGGCGGAACCGGAGCGGCCGAATACGGCCAGTCCGCGGACGGCGAGGCGCATGCGGCGCGCGGCTTCGCGCAGGCGCGCGTGGGCGCGTGCGTCGTCCGCGGGCAGACCTGTGATGCGCACCTGCACGACGAGCACGCCGGCGTCCTCGCGCCCTTCGCAACGCTGAATTTCTTCGCTGAAGCGCTGCTTGAAGCCGGGCTCGGAAAGGAACCCGGTGACCGAATCCGTGACCGCCTGGTGATAGAGACGCGCATTCTCGAGCACGATCGCCGCCTGACTGGCCGCGGTGCGCAGGAACGCGAGGTCAATCTTTTGATCGAGTTTCTCGAGCGCGATCACGATGCCGCCGCGGCATTCGCCACCGGCGAGCAAGGGCAGTGAGAGCACGCGCTCGAGCGGGCCGAGCAACGCGAGGTCCTCCGCGGTGAGCGTCGACAGTTCCGCCCCGCAAAGATCGAGGACCTCGGTGGAAGCCAACACGCGCTCGAAGTGCCGCGCGCCTTCCGGCACGGCGGAATTGCGTCCCTTGCGCGCGAACAAGCGTTCCTCTTCGCCGGTCTCGCCGGACCAGGCCAGCCACAGCGTCGCGGCCTGGGTGTGAGTCTGGAAGAACTCGAGCACAGCCTCGCGCGCCAGTTCGACATCGAGGTGACTCGACAGATCCTCCTGAGCCGTTCGCAGCAGTTCCAACTGTCGCACGCGATGTTCGAGCAAAGCCGCGAACGACTGCACCGCGCCGGTCAGGTGGCCGACCTCATCTTCGACTTCGACTTCGCTGGGCAGCAAATTCGTGCGGCCCTCGCGCACTGCGCGGTCGAGCCGCTCGATCGGAACGACGATGTGGCCGGTGAGGATGCCCGCGAACAAGGTCGCCGTGAACAGCGCGGTCAATCCGGCCGCGAGCAGCAGTTCGTTGAGCGAATATCCGCCGAACAACGGCACGCCGCGCTCACGGCCCTGAGCCACGAGCACCGCGGACAAAGTACCGTCGCGTGCGAACAGACCGCGGCGCACTTCGCGCGGCGTCATGGAATCGAGTTCCGCGAGCTTGGGTGCCGGATCGCGCTCCGCGCCGATCAATCTCAGGTCCAACTTGGTAAGCGCGGCAAGTCGAGTGGGCCGCGCGACGATGACGAGCATCGGCCGTTCGGCGCCGCTGGCCGTTTGCGCAACGCCGCAAACGACGAGCTGCCCCCACGGACGCGCGAGGCCCGAGGCCGGAGGCGAAAATGACCTGGGAATCTGGCGCCAGCCGGGTCCGCTGCCGATGCGCACACGCTCTCCGCCGGGCTCGATGTACTCGAACAGGCGCACGACGCTGGGCTCCCCCTCGCCCCACCAACGGCCGCTCGACAGTTCTTCGCTCGAAGCCGGGAAGTGGTTTTCCTGCTTCGAAACAAGCTGGCCGATGCCGAGCAGTCGCTTCGCCTCCTGTTCGAGTTCGCGCTCCTCGCGCTCGAGATCGACTTGCGCGCGCGTCAGCAGATTCTCGACGCGTTCCTTCTCGTAGGCCTCGTGCTCCTGTCCGAGGGAAGCTTCCAAAAGCAACGTCAACACGAGCAGCGGCACGGCCGAGGTGATCGCGAAACCGAGCGCGAGCTTCGCGCGAATTCGGCGTCCGCCCGAAAGCCACTCGGCCAGGATCGCGACCAGGAAGGGCGCGAGCGCCGCGGCCACGACGATCGGCAGGAAGTCCCAGCGTGTCGGATTCTTGGCGGGCGTCGTGTCGTTGAGCCAGACCGCGGCGACCGATTCGCCGCCCAGCCGCAGATCGCGCTCGAACCCTTCGGGCGAGGGTTTCTTCGGTGCGCGGCCCGCCGGCGCGATCTCGGCTTCGACCCCCGCTCGCCAATCGGCCCACTCCCACTCGCCGGTCGCGGTCGTGCGCAGCCCCGGCGGCAGACTCGAGCGCGGTTCGCGGCCGAGCAGCGCGACCGCGACGACATCGACGGCGTAACTTGGCTGGGTTCCGACGTGTCGAATGCGCACGCGGTCGATCTCTCGGCGCGCGCCGAGATCGAGGAAAAGACCGTCGCCGTGCAACTCCCCGAGCGGACCGCCGCGCACGTGGAAGGCCGGCTCGAGACCCGGGTGATCGCGGTGTTCGTCCTCGTCGAGGTGCAGATCCTGGCGATGGCGCACTTCGTACGAGGGACCGATCTGCTTGTCGCCCGCCAGCAGGTCGATCGCGAGCACCGGGATCTGCGCGACTCCGGAACGCAGGTAGCGACGGTCGGACACGCGCATGACCAGACTGAGCGCATCGACGCCCTGCGCCGCGGGCAATGCGAAGTCCAGTTCCTCGCCGGGATCGAGCAACACGCCCTCGGAAGGATCGCTCTCGAGGCGTCCCTCGGGCACCATCGGGCGGAAGGGCAGCGCGCGCTGCGCCGTGACGCGCAGCGGCAAGAGCGTCGCGTTCGGCGGAGCGAGGTGGCTGGCGATGAACTCGGGCTGCGGAGAAATCGCCTTGCCCGACAACAGGGCCTGCGCGTTGCGCTGCAGAACATCCGCTTCCGGATGGCCGAGCGCGCCCGATCGCAGCAGGGCATCGAAGCGATTCCAGTATCCCGCCAGGTCGGATCTGCGCTGCTCATCGTCCTGCCGCGTCTGGTATCGCGCGGCAACTACGGCGGATAGCGAAAGCACGATCAGGACCACAGCGGCCAGCATTCCGCGCCTGCGCGCATCGGCCGTGCGCCAAACTCGGCGTGTCGCGAGCGCCAAGCCGTACATCCCGACCAGCAACACCAGCATCAACGAAGGCAGCGGCAGCCGGTACTCGTCTTCGCTCGATAGCGCAGCCTGTTCGGCCGCCGCCGACGGCGCGTCGAGCAGCAGTTCACCGCGCCGATCGGCCCACACGGCGATGTCGCGCTCGCCGGTCCAGGTCAGATAGCTTTCCTGCTTTCCGCGGCCGTCGCGGTCGGACACGGCGAGATTCAAGGCGAGTTTGTCGCCGGCCGCGGGCGGCTTCGCAACGAAGTTGCTCCAGGGAATGCGCGCCTCGAAGCGGTAACCGCCTTCGAACGGCCAAGAGGAAACCTCGACACCGCCGAAGCCTTCGTCGGACGGCACTTCGCCGGGCCGGTGCGGATAGACGCCCCATGGCCGCTCGGGCCAATCCGGCGCCAACATCATTTGGAAGTCATCAGGCTTCCATTCGGGACTCGGCGGCGAGAAGCCGAGGTACAGTTCGATGCTGTCGCCGCGCCACCAGTTCGTCGCGTCGTAGTCGCCGACTTCGTCGCGCACGACGCCGCCGAGCACGAGATCGGTTTCGTTCCAACCGGCCCACAGACGCAAGGAGCAATCGGCCTCGCCCGACCAGAGGTCCGTGGGCGGCCCTCCGATATTGATCAGCTGATCGGGCCGTGCGAGGACCGCGTCGGGCTCGCGGCCGGCGGTCCACTCCGCCGGATCGCCGTCGAGCACAAGTTTGCGCGAATCGACCCATGCGGCGTGGCCGGTCGGACGCGACTGTACGGCCGCCGCAGGCAGGGGCGTTTGAGCCGCCGAAGCCTGGAGCAACGCCGTCGTGAGCAGGATGCCGAGCACGGGGCAATCCTAGCGCGGCCGCAACCTCGTTGGCACGCCGATCGAAAACAGCGCGGCGGGGGGG
>JANMRV010000228.1:0-7577 GCA_031388685.1 Planctomycetota bacterium | reverse complement strand
CTCGCGATGTACGGCCCGGAGGTCAAGAAGCCCGGCACTTTCGCGGCGAATTGCCTGCTCGCGCGCAGACTCGCCGAGCGCGGCGTGCGCTTCGTGCAGTTGTTCATGCGCGGCTGGGATCAACACGGGAATCTGCCAGCGGAAATGCGCCTGCAGGCCGCCGCGGTCGATCAGCCGCAGGCCGCGCTGATCAAGGATCTGCGTCGGCGCGGTTTGCTCGACGACACGCTGATCCTGTGGGGCGGTGAATTCGGCCGCACGGTCTACAGTCAGGGCGTCCTGGCGCCGGACAACTACGGCCGCGACCACCACCCGCGCGCTTTCTCGATCTGGATGGCGGGCGGCGGAGTGCGGCCGGGGATCAGCTACGGCAAGACCGACGACTTCTCCTACAACATCGTCGAGAACCCGGTCGACGTGCACGACCTGCACGCCACGCTGCTGCATCTGCTCGGCTTCGATCACCAACGTCTGAACTTCCACCATCAAGGTCGCGACTTCCGCCTGACCGACGTGTCCGGTCGCGTCATCAAGGATCTGATCGCGTGAGCGAACTTCTGGAGGTGCTCGGCCGTGTTCACCCGATGGTGCTGCACGTTCCGATCGGTTTTTTCCTGGCCCTCGCGCTGCTTGAATTCCTGGTGCCGGCCTCCGAGAGCGCTGCGGCGCGCAAGGCCTCCGGCTGGTTGGTGCTCTTCACAGCGCTCGCCACGATCGTCGCCGTTGTCACGGGTCTCGTGCACGGCCGCCAACCCGAATTTTCAGGCGAGACCTTCGAGTTGCACCGCAACCTCGGCCTGGCGCTGGTGCCCGTCGCGATCTTCGCGTGCTGGGCGCAGCGCCGCATCGGGGGCGCGGCCAACTCCGGCCGCGGCATGTATCGCGCCGCGCTGGTGGTCGGACTCGGATTGCTCGTACCCACGGGGCACTTCGGTGCCGAGCTCACGCACGGCCCGGGATTTCTCACCGAGCCGCTGACGCGCGAGCCGATCGCGCCGCCGCTTCCGCCCGCCGCGCCCTCCAGTTATGACTCGGTGATTCGCCCGCTGCTCGACGCGCACTGCGGGGACTGCCACGGCGGCAAGAAGCAGAAGGGCGGGCTTTCCCTGGCGAGCGCGGAGAGCATCGCGGCGGGTGGTCGACACGGTCCGGCCGTGAATCTTGCCGCGCCCGCGACGAGCCTGATGCTGCAGCGCATCGAACTTGCGCTGGATCACGACAAGCACATGCCGCCCGAGGACCACGAACAACCCAGTGCGGGAAAACTCGCCGCGCTGAAAGCCTGGTTGCTCGCCGGCGCGCCGTTCGAGGGTGTGGTCGCAGGCGTCCAAGTGGACAGCGCGAGCCCGGTCGTGTCGCAGGCGAGTGGAACCGGAGCCGGTCTGTCGGCGCTCGTTCCCGCGGACCCTGCGGCGCTCGCGGCGCTTCGAGATGCGTTGGTGCATGTCCAGCCGGTCAGCCAGGACTACCCGACTCTGTTGTGGGTGGACTTCGCTGCCGTTGCCAAATCCCTAGACGATGCAAGCATCCGCGCACTGCTCGCGCCGCTCGCCGGGCAATTGTGCGACGTGTCGCTCGCGCGAACCTTGGTCGGCGATGGGACGATTGTATGGCTCGCAGACTGCAAGAGCCTGCGTCGATTGGATCTGCGCGCGACGGCGCTCAGCGACACGGGGCTGGCTGCGATCGCAGGTCACGCGACGCTCGCCGAGTTGGTGCTCTCGCAAAACAAGCTGACCGACGCGGCCGTGGATAGCCTGATCAGCATGGGGGCACTGGCACGCGTGCACTTGTGGCGCAGCGGCATTTCACCCGAAGCGATCGCGCGCCTGAAGTCCGCGCGGCCCGAGTTGAGCATCGACGACGGCGCAACGCCGGACAGCGTGGCGCTCGAAGCCGACACTGCGATCGTACTGAGCAAGGGACCGGCCGCCGCGCCCGCGGCCGCCGCGCTCGCCGCGGCTCCAACGCTCGTGCCGGTCAACATGAAGTGCCCGGTCACGGGTTCGCCCGTGAATCCGAGGTACACGATCGTGCACGAAGGCCGCGTGATCGGATTCTGCTGCCCCAACTGCCCGAAAGAGTTTTGGGCGGATCCGACCAAGTTTGCCGATCGCTTGAACTGAGTGGGTGCGACCAGACCGCGTCCAGTCCATGAGCGTCGAATCAGAAACGCCGCCGCGAGATGACGCTCCGGCGCCCGCCGCCGCCGGTGAAGGCACGTTCAGACGCGCCCGCGCACAAACGGACGAATCGCGACAGAAGAGCCAAGTCCGCTACCCGATCACGGCCTGGGCCGGAAAAATGCTGCTCGGCACTTCCTCGCACATTCCGCTGCGCCTGCTGCACGCCGTCGCCGGCGGCGCCGCGCGCCTTGGAAGCCATTTTTCCGTGCCTGAAACGCGCATCACGCGCGCGAACATCGAATTGTGCTTTCCGGAACTCTCGCCGCGCGAGCGCGAACAACTCGCGCGGGCGAGCCTGAGGCAGACCGCGTGCATGGCGGTGGAGCTCGGCCATCTGTGGATGCGGCCGGTGAAGGAAGCGCTCGGACTCATCATCGACTTGCGCGGCGAAGAACACCTCCAGCGCGCGCTCGCCCGCGGCCGCGGAGTGATTTTCACCGCGCCGCACCTTGGCGCTTGGGAACTCGCGGGTCTGTGGGGTGGCTCGCGCTTCACGATCACTACGCTCTATCGCCAGCCGCGCGTGCGCGAGATGGATCAGGTCTACACGAATGCGCGCAAACGTTCCGGAGCGACGCTCGTGCCCGCCGACGGTTCAGGCGTTCGCGCAGTGTTCCAGGCGCTCGCGCGGGGCGCAGCCGTGGCGCTGTTGCCCGATCAGGATCCTGGCCGCGGAGCCGGCGTGTTCGTGCCGTTCTTCAATGTGCTGGCCAACACCAGCACGCTGCTTCCACGCATCGCGTCGCGCAGCAAGGCGAGTGTGCTGATCGGCTTCGCCGAACGTTTGCCGCGCGCGGCCGGCTATCGCATGCACATTTTGCCCGGATCGGAAGCGATCAGCGGCGACGATCTCGAAGCGGGCGCCGCGGCGCTCAATCAAGACATCGAGAAAGCGGTGCGCATGTTCCCCGACCAATATCTGTGGAGCTACAAGCGCTTCAAGTTTCGCCCGCCGGGAACCCCCGATCTCTACGGGAACAAGCGCTAGAAAACGCTCGACGGGTCGCGTTCAGAGCAGACGCTTGAGCTCGCGCAGCGCGATCAAGGCATCAATCGGCGTCAGGCGATCGGGATCGAGTTTCTTCAGCGCGCTCTCGACGCGGCTCGGCGGAGCATCGAAGAGCGACAGCTGCGCACGACCGGCCGCGGGCGAGTTCGCCTTGATCTCTTTGGTGCCGATGCGCGGGCCTAGGCCTTCCGCGTCGGATTCGAGGTCGGCCAGGATTTGCTTGGCACGTTCCAGGAGCTCTTGCGGAACGCCGGCCAGCCGCGCGACGTGGATGCCGTAGCTGCGATCGGTTCCGCCGTCGACGATGCGGTGCAGGAAGACGATCTGATCTTCCCACTCGCGCACCGCGACGCTCTGGTTCGTCACGCCGGCGAGCGTCTCCGAGAGCGCGGTCAACTGGTGGTAATGCGTGGCGAACATCGCCCGCGCGCCGACCTTGTGGAAAAGGTGTTCGACGATGGCCCAAGCCAGCGCGAGTCCGTCGAAGGTGCTCGTGCCGCGGCCGACTTCGTCGAGAACGACCAGCGAACGCGCCGTCGCGTTGTTGAGGATATTGGCGACCTCGACCATCTCGACCATGAACGTCGATTGATTGCGGGCGATGTCGTCGCTCGAACCGACGCGCGTGAAGATGCGATCGACGAGGCCGATCTTGGCTTCGCGCGCCGGCACGAACGATCCGATCTGCGCCAAGAGCACGATCAACGCCGTCTGGCGGATGTAGGTCGACTTTCCCGCCATGTTCGGGCCGGTCAGGATCGTGATGCGCCGTGCCCCGCGGTCGAGCAGGCTGTCGTTGGGCACGAAGGTCTCGCCGTTCAGCGTGCGCTCGATCACCGGATGGCGGCCGTCCAGGATGCGGATCACGTCGCCGGAATCGATCTCGGGCGCGCAATAGCGGCTCTCCGCCGCGCGCTGCGCGAGCGCCGCGAGCACGTCGATCATCGCCAGGGCACCTGCCGTGTCGAGGATCCGGCCCACATGCCGCGCCACCTCGTCGCGCAACTCGCCGAACAGCTTGTATTCGAGGTCGAAAGCGAGTTCTTCGCTCTTCAACACCTTGGTCTCGAACTCTTTCAGTTCGGGCGTGATGTAGCGCTCGGCGTTCTTGACGGTCTGCTTGCGGATGTACTGCTCCGGCACGCGATCCGTCTGGCCGTGCGGGATCTCGATGAAGTAACCAAAGACCGAATTGAAGCCGATCTTCAGGTTGGTCATGCCCGTGCGCGCGATCTCGGCGGCCTGAAAACGCGCCATCCAGGTCTTGCCGGCGCCCGAGATCTCGCGCAACTCGTCGAGTTCGCCGCTGCGGCCCGCGCGCACGATTCCGCCTTCGCGCAGGCCTAGCGGCGGTGTTTCGACCAGCGTCGCGCGAATCAGTTGCGCGACGTCCTCGAGCGGATCGAGCGCGGTCAACAGATCGCCGAGGATCTTCGAATACACGCTCGCCAGCTTCGCGCTCAATTTTGGCACGAGTTCGAGCGAGGCCGCGAGTCCCACCAGGTCGCGCGCATTGGCGCGGCCGGTCGACAACTTCGCCACCAGCCGTTCGATGTCGAGCACGCCCGACAGCAACTCGCGCACGTCCGCGCGCAGGAACGGACTCTCGACGAACTCGGCGACGCCGCGCTGGCGCAGCAGGATCGGCTCGCTGCGGCGCAGCGGCGAAAGCAACCACTCGCGCAGCATGCGGCCGCCCATCGGCGTGACGCTCATGTCGAGCACGTCGAGCACGGTCCCGTCGCGGCGCGCCTCGCGCTGCGTGACCACGAGTTCGAGGCACGAGCGCGTGGCGCGGTCGAGCGCCAAGAACTCGTTCGAGTCGACGCGCTCGATGCGCCGCACGTGTGCGCAGGCGGATTTTTGCGTTTCCTGCAGGTATTCGACCAGCGCGCCCGCGGCTGCGACGATCGCCGAGTTGTCTTCGATGCCGAAACCCTCGAGGGTCGCGACCTGGAAATGGCGTTGCAGCGCGCGGCGCATGGCTTCGCGTTCGAAACGCCACTCCTCGCGTTCGGTGCAGCGCGGACCCAAGACACGTTCGATTTCTTCGGCGAGCTTGGGCGCGCGCTCGGCAATAGTCGCCGCGCACAGCAACTCGGCCGGCGCGATGCGCGCCAGTTCGTCGCCGGCGCGCGCGAGTTCGCACTCGCTCGCGCACAGGCGTCCGGTCGACAGATCGACCCAGGCCAGGCCGACGCGATCGCCGACGACGCAAACGCTCGCCAGATAATTGTTGGCGCGCGCGTCGAGCGCTTCTTCTTCCGTCAGCGTGCCCGCGCTGACCACGCGCACGATGGCGCGATCGACGATGCCCTTCGTCTCGCGCGGATCCTGCATCTGCTCGCAGATCGCGACCTTGAAACCCTTGCGCACGAGGCGCAGCAGATAACCGTCGACCGCGCGCACGGGCACGCCGGCCATCGGCAGGGCGTCGTCGCCCTTGGAGCGCGAGGTCAGCGTGATGCCGAGCTCGCGCGCCGCGACCACCGCGTCTTCGCCGAACATCTCGTAGAAGTCGCCCATGCGGAAGAAAAGCAGCGCATCCGGCGCTTCCTTCTTCGCGGCCAGGAACTGGCGCATCATCGGCGTCGTCGCCGACGCGGATTTCTCGCTTGGGCCCGCGCTTGCCTCCGCCGGAACGCTGCGCGGTTCAACGCTCGCCTTCTGGCCCAGGTAGCTCGTGCGGCGCATGACGTGACCTGACGGGGCGGGTGGACGGGACGGTGGGGGAGGACGCCCGAAGCCTGGGCAGGGAGTGCGGCGGGACCTCGTTTGAGGCAGGGTCTCCATGACAACGGAGGGTCCTTTCCCGTACAGTCCGTGCAGTTTATAGAGGACACTCGCAGCCACCAAGCTGCGCCCAGAGCCTCCAAGAGCCCCAATCCATTCTCTCGCGTGCTGGCCCGGCGTTTGCACCCTGGGGCCTCTCGCTCGCCCGCCGAGCCGTCCTCCGCGCCCACTCAACTTCGTGTCCACCGTCCTGCGTCCCATGCTTCTCGGCCTGATCTTCGGCCTGTGCGCCTGCGCCAGCTATCCACAGCGAACGGCGGAGGCCTACTCGGCCTTCGAGGCCGGGCGATTGGACGACGCCGAGAAGCTCTACGCCAAGCCTTCGACCACCGATAGCGACTTCCTGCGCGGAGCCGAGAGTGGATCCGTGGCCTTCGCGGCAGGGGACTGGGATGGCGCGCTCGGTCACTTCGCAGCCGCCCACGCCAGTGTCCAGGAATTCGAGGATCGGATGCTGCTCTCGCCTGCCGCCGCGGGGGATTGGCTCCTGTCCTGGACCGTCAACGAGGGCATGTCCAGCTACAAGGGCGAGGGCTTCGAGCGCGTGATGCTGCACGCATGCCTGGGGCTCGTCTATCTCGGCAAGGGCCTCTCCGAGGACGCCGGCGTCGAGGCGCGGCTGGCCAACAAGTTGCTCGAAGGCGAAGAGACGCTCTACGAAAAGGAATACGCCGCCGGAGGGCTGGGGCATTTCCTGTCCGCGCTGATGTACGAGATGCAGGGCCAGCCGGACAACGCGTTCATCGATTATCAACGCATGCTGGAGAAAGGGGTCGGCGTCGAGATCGCCGGCCGCGCCGCGCTGCGCCTGTCCAGGAAGCTCAACTACGGCGAAGAGCACGCGAAGTTGAAAGAGCGCTTCGGCGACGACCCCGTGCAACCTGATGGCGCGGCGTCGATCATCATCGTCGCCGGCGTGGGAGCGGGTCCGTTCAAAGAAGAGTTCACGCTGCCGATTCCGACTCCCGACGGCATTCTGCAGTGGTCGGTGCCGCGGCTGGTCGCGCGGCCGCAGACGGTCGATGCGCTCGAATTTTCCCTCGAAGGCGCCGGGCAGAGCGTGCGCACCGACGTGATCGAAAACGTGTTCGACGTGACCAAGCAGAATCTCGAGGACCGCATCGCCTGGCTCGCGGCGAAGTCGGCGGTGCGCGGGGCGCTCAAACTCGCCTTGACCAAGCAACTGACCAAGCAGGACGAGGCGCTCGGTTTCCTCGTCGGAACCATGTTCACGCTCGTCACCGAACACGCCGATCTGCGCGCCTGGCAGACATTGCCGAACACCTGGCAGGCGGCGCGCGTCTTCGTTGCGCCCGGCGCGCACACGCTGCGGCTTTCCGCGATAGGCGGCGAGAGCCTGGTGCTCGGCGAATTCGAATTCGAGCGTGGCGAGACGATGTTCATCCTCGCCCGCGCGATCGGTCCGCATTTGTACGCGCACGTGATCGGGGGCAAGCGCCTCGAGCAGTCCAATCCAAGCCCTGCAGCGGCAGAAACGTCCACGACGGGGGCGGGAGCTGGCGCGCCTCCCCGCAACTAGCCAGTATGAGAAAACCTATGAAAGCTTCATCCAATTCCATCACCCGCAC
>JANMRV010000184.1:0-4309 GCA_031388685.1 Planctomycetota bacterium | reverse complement strand
ACGGCTCGTACACCTACACCTACGCCGCGCCGCTCCCGGCGACCTACGCTGAGCCGATCAACAACACGCCTTCGTTCGGGGTTGGGGACGGCGAATTGACCGGTAACGCGCTGCTCGACGGTACCTATTCGATCGCGCTGTACATGAGCTGGAACTTCACGCTCGACGGTGCGTCTAAGAAAGATTCCGACGACACCGTCTACGACTTCCTGATCGGTAACGCCGGCGCGATCGAGTCGCGACAGGTCGTCGGGCAAGACAACTGCAATCGCTGTCACACCGACCTGCAGGCCCACGGCGGCCGTCGCAAGGTCGTGACGCTTTGCCTCATGTGCCACACTGCCGGCGCAGAGGACGAGAACAACGCGGGTGGAACGCTCACCCCCGGGCTCACGATCGAGTTCAAGAGCATGATCCACAAGATCCACACGGGCGAGCACCTGCCGTCGGTCCTTGGGGTCACCACGAATCTCGACGGTTCGCGCAACTACCTAGCGACGCCTGTGCCCTTCGCGATCAACGGCACGGACGACTTTTCGCACATCGCTTTCCCGGCCTGGCCGAACGGCCTCGTCGCCATGCCGAAGGACCAAGGCTACACGGCGCTCTCCCCCGCAGCGAAACGGCAGGATGACACGATCCGCATGGGGCCGTCGAATTGCATCGTCTGCCATGGTGACCCCGATGGCGCCACGGGGCCGGTCAGCGCTCCGGTTCAGGGCGATCTGTACAAGACGCAACCCAGCCAGGCTGCTTGCGGAGCCTGTCACGACGACGTTCATTGGGGTGAGCTCTACACCGCGAACGGCCAGACCATGCCCACGAGCGCGAACAACTCGAACTGCATCTTGTGCCACTTGGAGTCGGGGGACCCGCTTGCAGTCGCGGATGCGCACACGCATCCGTTGCTGGACTCCACGTTCAATCCCGGCTTGGACATCGATGTTTCGAGTCTGGTGGAAGCCGGTACCAACAATGCGGACGGCACGATTGATCCGGGTGAGAAGGTCTCCGTGACCTTCACCATGACCAACGACGCCGGAGTGGACACGCTGCCTTCTGCGGTGGGCAACTTCTCGGTGGTCGTTTCGGGCCCGACCGACAACTACAACCTCGTGCTCAGCAGCACGCTGCCTACCGCGAAGCTGACCGGCGCGCAGCCGTACACGACGTTGCTGCCGATGCCGGTCGTGCTCGAACGCGCGGGCGTCTCCACGGCCGCGCTCGAATCCTTCACGACGAGCCTGTCTCCGCACTGGAACATCAGTGGCGCCACGACCACGGTGCTAGTGCGCACCGGACTCCCCGGTGGCGGCGGCAACAGCACGCTGTCGTCCGCGACCGCGGTTCCGCAAAACTGGGTCGACGTCGCCAGTGCGACCGGCTTCGCGCGTGACGACTACATTGTCATCGACGATGGCGTCCTGGGCTTCGAAGAGTACGCGCGCATCCAGACCGTCCAAGGCACGCGCCTGTGGTTTGGAACGCTCGGCTCGAGCACCTATCCCGCGACTCTGCGCTTTGCCCACAACGCTACCGCGACGGTGAAGAAAGTCACGCTCTCCCCCAAGACCGCGGTCACGGACTACATTTTGACTCCGGCCACGGGCGCGATCGCCGAAGTCACTGAATTCGGCGACACGAATGTGGTCCTTTGCGGCTACACGACCGACTTCGTCATGCCGGCGGTGTATCCGCCGACGCTGAACGATTCCGGCGACCTGAGCGAGACCAGCGGCAAGTGGGCGGGCAAGAGCATCGTCGACGGGACCTATTCCCTGGCGCTGTGGAGTTCGTTGACGCTGCCGTTGAATATCTTCGGCGAGTCCAACTCGTATCGTTCGGCCTCGAATGTGCTCACGACCGATTTCCTGGTCGGCTCGGCCTCGAGCCTTGCAGGCTACGACAAGATTTCCAGTGGCGACAACTGCTACAAGTGCCACCAGGATGTCGAGTTCCACGGTGCGGGCCGGCGCAGCTTCGATGCTTGCGTGGTCTGCCACGGAGCTGCGGGAGCTGAGGATCGTCCGCAGCTTGTTGCGGGAAACGCTCCACAGACGCCCGACACGACGATCAACTTCCGCACCATGTTGCACAAGATCCACATGGGTGAGGATCTGGCCAACGCCGCGACCTATTCGATCGTCGGCTACGGTTCGGGCCTTTACCCGAACAACTTCGGAGTCTCGACCTTCGAGGATGTCATCTTCCCGGCGTTGCCGGGTGGCGTGCGCAACTGCACGAAGTGCCACGGCGACACCAACACCGCCTGGAAGCAGCCGGTTGAACGCGACCACCCGACCCAACAGGGGACGCCGGTGGCGCGCTGGGCAGCGGTTTGCGGTGCCTGCCACGACAGCAACGATGCGCAAGCGCACATTCAGGTGCAGACCACGGGCGGCGGCGCCGAGTCCTGCGGCGTGTGCCACGGCACGGGCGGAGAATGGTCGGTCGAGCGGGTCCACAAGGCCTACTGACAGTTTTGGGACTCTTTTGAGAAGCGCGAGCGACAAACTGGGCACGACCGGCCTGCCGATCCTTCTCCTGGCTCTTGGAGGATCGGTGGCCCTGGCCGCTTGGTGGTCGCTCGCGCGCAATATTGAAAACTCGCCCGTCGTGAGCGCCGATTTCGGCGCAGCGGCGGGCGGACCGAGTGAATCGAGAAGGCTTGCGGATGCCGATCTTCCGCGCGCTGAAACGCGCAGCAAGAGTGTGCGCGCCGCCTCGATTGCGAGCGGCCTTGCGGCGGCCGGCGAGCCAAGGGCAAAGACCGTGGCCATGCCCGGCAGCGAGCGCGGTCTGCGCGAGAAGTACCTTGCACTCGAGGCCGCCGAGCCCGGCTATCTCGCCGCGCACTCGCAGGAATGGCTCGGCAGTCCGCGGCCGTCCGCGGAAAAAGTCGCCTGGCTGCAGGCGTTGCACAAGACCGACGCCGTGGCTCTCTTGCCATGGTTGGAATTCACCTGTCGCACTCACGATCCGGCCACCAGTCAGGGCGTGTCCCCAGCTGCTTTTGCCGCGGATTTTCTCGGCAAACTCGCGCCAGGCGATGCAACCTCCAAAGCCGCGCTCGGCCACATGGCCTTCGACAAAGACGCGGTCGATGTGGATCTGCGCCGGCGCGCGGCATCGACGTTTGCAGCACTCGCTGATGGGCTCGACCTTCAGACTCTCGCGCAGGCGCTGCTCTACGAAAGCGACGAGGCCCTTCGTGCGGGAGTGGTCGTGTCGCTCGAAGCGCGCAGCGAACCCGAGACCCAACTTGCCAGGGACCGCTTGCTAGCATGGCTGCGCCCGGGGAGCGCGGCGTTCCTGGCACGCCAGGAAGACGAAATTCGCTGAACACTCCACTCAGTCAGCGGCACTCCTAGTTTCGAACAAGGACCTTCACGAAAGAATCACATGCAGATCTTCTCTTCTAAACGCGGTTCGGTTTCGCTCGGCGCCTTGATCGCCTTGCTCGTCCTGTGTGCTGCGCTGTGGTCGTCGAGCGCCACCGCCGCCGGTCCCGCGCAGGCCAAGGTCAATCGCTACATCGGCGCGGCCAAGTGCAAGCTTTGCCACGCCGACAAGGCCCGCGGCGATCAGTACGGCGCCTGGACGAAGATGGAGCATGCCAAGGCCTTCGAGACCTTGGCGAGCGATGCCGCGAAGAAAGCCGGCAAGGAAAAGGGCATCGAGGATCCGCAAAAGTCGGACAAGTGCCTGAAGTGCCATGTGACAGCCTTCGGCAGGCCGGCGGAAGAACTCGACAAGAGCTTCGATCCGAAGCTCGGCATCCAGTGCGAAAGCTGCCACGGTCCCGGCGAAAAACACATGAAGGCTCGCGTCGCCGCGGCGGGAGCTGAGGAGGAAGAAGACCTCGATGCCGGCGACAAGCCGGGCGCCAAGTACACGAAGATCCCCGCCGACGAGGTGATTTTCGATCCGGGCATGAAGACCTGCCTCTCCTGCCACAATTCGGAGAGCCCGAGCTTCAAGAACTTCTGCTTCCACAAGTCGAACGCCGAGGTACGCCACCTCAACCCGGCCAAGCCGCGCACGGCGGAGGAGTTGAAATTGATCTTGGCCTGCGGTGAAGGCGACAAGTGCACGTGCAAGAACGGCGATGACGGCTGCAAGTGCGGTGTCCCCGATCCCAAGGTCCAGAAGAAGTGACCTCTGGGCGTGGGGCGCGCGGCGTCGCGGCGCGCCCCCCACCCCCCCCCCAAAACCCAACCCCCCCAACCCCAAAACAAAGGAAAATCCGCCCCCCCCGGGCGAGGGGTGCGCGCCGCGCCGAGGCGTTCGCGCGACACCCACCCACACG
>JANMRV010000177.1:0-9842 GCA_031388685.1 Planctomycetota bacterium | reverse complement strand
CGATGTCCACAAAGTCTTTTGCTTTTCCCGCGATGAGCGGTCGATTGCTCGTGATCTGCGGCGAGATCGACGAAAACGTTCACGCGCAAAATTCACTGCAGCTCATTGCCGCGCTGCAGAAGTCGGGCAAACAGTTCGACTTCATGGTCTACCCCGGGAATCGCCACTCGGTCGTCGAACCCGATCAGAAGCGCCACCTGTATGCCATGATGGCCGAGTACGTGAAGACGCACCTGTAGTCAGCCATGCATACGACGGGAGTCCTTGAATTGCGTAACTTCGTTCGGCTCGCGAGCATGCTCCTTTTCGCGCTGACAGGCGTTCCAGGTGCGATGGCCCAGACTCCCGGGCCTCCGATGCCGGGCTGGTACGTGTCCACAGGGCACGGGGTTGGGGAGCATTACCGCTGGTCCGGATCCGCGGCACTCTCACTCGCCGCGGGAGAAGCACTCGATCCCGTCATCGAACCGGGAACCGAGGAGGCCATGTTCCGCGCGCAAGTGCGCGTCGCGAAGGCCGGGCGATTCCGCTTCGGATGCGAAGTCGCGGGCGGCCACACGATGCTCAGCATCGTCGTTCCAGGTATCAAGGATTCCGTCATCGTGAACGGCTCCGATAGTCGAGACATCGAGTATTCGGAATGGCTCGATCTGCCGCGGGGTGATGTCGGGGTGAATGTGCATTTCCGTAGAACCGGTCCCGGTGCTGCGCGTCTGCGCACGCTGTGGGAGCGCGAAGCAGACGCCGATGGCGGCGCCTTCGGGCCCGAGCCCATCTCGAGTTTTTTCGCGGACATGAGCGACGGCGCCGATGATGATCTGCTCCGCACGGAACTCGCCTTCGAAGGCCGCGTGCTCCTGCAGCGCAAGGGCTGCGTCAACTGCCACGACGCGGGCAAGCGCGCGAGCATCGTCTCGCCGCTCGAAGCGCCGCGTCTCGACCACCTGGGACTGCGCGCCGATCGCGCCTGGGTCGAGCGCTGGATCCGCGATCCCGCGAAACTGAAGCCGACGACGGACATGCCCTCGCTTTACGGCAGGAACCAAGGCGACAGCGCCGCGATCGCGAATTGGTTGACTCAGGAAAAGCCGAACGGGGAGGACGCGAAGATCGCCAACGAGGCTTTCGTCCTCGAACGCGGCCGCAAGCTCTACCACACGATCGGCTGCGTCGCCTGTCACGGCGCATTCGACAAACCGAGCGAAATTTTCGGCGAACAACACGCGGAAGACGATGCGGCGATGCCGGCCAACAACTTCGGCGATCTTGCCGGCAAGTGGCGGCCGAGCGCGCTGAGCGAATTCCTTCGCGATCCGTCGAAGACTCGTCCGGATGGTCGCATGCCTTCGTTCAAGCTTGGTCAGGACGAGGCCGACGCGCTGTCCAATTATCTGTTGTCGAAGTGGGGGCCGGCGCCGGCTCCGATTCCTCCGGCGCAGCTTGGAGAGGTGCTTACGCTGTCGCAATGCGCGGCATGTCACGCGATCGAGGGCGTGAAACGCGCGACGACGCTCGGCAAGCCCATGGCGCGCCTCGATCTGACTCGCGGCTGTCTGGATCCGAAGGACCGCGCGACGCCGCGCTACGATTTGAGTGCACACGACATCGACGCCTTGCGCGCCGGCATCGCCGAAGTGAATGCGGCTTGCGGAAAACCCGCGCCGATGGATCGCACGCGCACGCAAATGGAATTCCTGAACTGCGGCGCCTGCCACGCGCGCGACGGCCGCGGCGGCGCAGCTGAAGGCGCGCGCGCCTACTTCAGCTCGCTCGACGAAAAAGCGGACCTCGGCAACGAAGGTCGCATTCCGCCGGACCTGAGCGGCGTCGGCTTCAAGTTGACGACGTCCTGGATGCAAAAGGTGATCGGCGAGGGCGCGCGCGCGCGACCGTACCTCGCCACGCGCATGCCGGTCTTCGCGGCTGCGGCGACGACGGGGCTCGCCGAAGGACTCGCGCGCTGCGACGGGACCCTGCCGAACAGCGATGCGCCCGAGCCGACGCCTGAGCCAGAGTCGCTGCAGGCCGGCCGCGCGTTGATGGGCCCAAGTGCGCTGGCCTGCGCGAACTGCCATGTGTTCCGCGACTTCGCGCCGCTGGGCACGCCCGGACCGCGCATCGACATTTTCACGGAGCGCCTGCGCTACGAATGGTGGAGCGCGTACATGCAGGATCCCAATCGCTTCAAACCGGGCACGAAAATGCCTTCGTTCGAAAGCGGCGGCAAGAGCGCCTGTCGCACGATCCTCGGCGGCGACCTGAAGAGGCAGCTCGACGCGCTGTGGATCTATCAGAACCTCGGCGAGTTCATGCCGGCTCCCGAAGGCATCGAACACGGCCGCGGCCTGCAACTGGTCGTCGGCGCGCGTCCGATCGTGTTTAGAACTTTCCTAGAGAGCGTCGGGCCGCGCGCCATCGCAGTGGGCATGCCGTCGGGTCTGCACTACGCCTTCGACGCAGAGAGCGTGCGACTTGCCGAATGCTGGCGCGGCGATTTTCTCGACGCCTCGGCTGCCTGGACGGGCCGCGGCGGCGACAACGCAGGCGGCGCAGGCCCGAAAGTCTGGAAGGCTCCGCCCGGCGCGGTGTTCACGCTGCCCACCAGCGATGGGCCGATCGTGCAGTGGCCGCCCGAAGTCGGCGCACAAGCCGGCCTGAAGTTTCGCGGCTACTCGATCGACGCCGAGGGCGTGCCGACGTTCGAGTATCGCTGGAAGGAATGGGATGTGACCGAGCGCGTGGTCACCACGCCGTTGCCCATGCCGAGAATCCTGCGCAACTTCAGGATGTCCAAGGCGCCTCCGGTCTTTGCGGTCAATTCCGGCCCGGGCGAAAATCAACTGCACGTCGAGGAAGCGGCCGATCTGCGCTTCTCGAACAGGGACCAAGGCATCCGCCGCTACGAAGTCCGCATGTTGAAGCCGGAGGCCGGCTGCACATTCACGCTGGAGATCATTCCATGATGTTGCTTCCCTTGCTGTTCACGTTCGCGAGCGCGATTCCTCAGGACGAACTGATCGGCGGCGTGCCGTACAAGAAACTCGCCACGCGCGAGGCAACTTTCGATGCGATGCGCGCCGTGCTGTTGAAGGAAAAAGCGCACTTCGGCACTTGCTGGCTGGCCGCGCCGTTTCCCTACGCGGGCATGCACAAAGGCGATTTCGCGACGCCGCAGCCGCCCGAAGCGGAACTGGTCAAGATGGCCGCGGGCGGTGGCGGGCCGGATCTCGCGGCGCACTTCAGCGGCAAGTCTGCGCTCGACGTGGGCTGGACGAAGCTTGGCCGCATCGAAGGACAGCCCATCGATTTGCACACGCGGCCGGGGGCGGAATTCGGCGACTACACCAGCGGTTATCTCTACGCGCCGATTGTCGCGAGCGAAAGCGTGAAGTTGCCGGTGAGCATGGGCAGCGACGACGGCATCCGCGTCTGGCTCAACGGCGTGCTCGTGCTCGACAACGAAGCGCTGCGCTCGCTCGATCCGGAGTCGGAACATCTGACGCTCGATCTCGAGCCCGGCGTGAATCACCTCTTGGTCAAGATCACCAATCGCGAAGGCGGCTGGCAATTCCAGCTCAACGCCGCCGAGCGCTTGCCGAGCGACGTGGACGCGCTGCTCTCGTTCGCGCTCGACCGCGATTTTCCGCCTTCGCGCGAGCGGTTGCACTACCAGGTGTTGCCGTTGCCAGCGCCCAAAGAACTGGTGCTCGAGGTCGGCGGACTCGCCTTTTTCGCCGACGGCCGGCCGGTCGTCAGCACGCGCCGCGGCGATGTGTTCGCGGTGGACGGCGCTTACGGCGTTCCTCCGCTGAAGGCGAAGTTCAACCTTTTCGCTTCAGGTCTGCACGAGACGCTCGGCGCCGCGGTGCGTAAGGAAGCGCGCGGCGAAGCGGTCTACGTCGTGCAGCGCGGCGAACTGACACGGCTCGTCGATGCCGACCACGACGGCGTGGCGGAGCGCTATGAAACCGTCTGCGACGCCTGGGGCGTCAGCGGCAACTATCACGAATTCGCCTTCGGCCCAAAGTTCGACCGCGAAGGCAATGCCTGGGTCACGTTGAATGTCGGCTTCTGCGGCAGTCTTGGAAAATCGACCGTGCCCTGGCGCGGTTTCGCGGTGAAAGTCACGCCCGCTGGCGAAATGATTCCGGTCTGCGACGGCCTGCGCTCGCCCAATGGAATCGGCATGAACGCACAGGGCGACATGTTCTACGTCGACAACCAGGGCGACTATGTGGCGACGAATCGCTTGTCGTTGCTCGAGCCGAATGCCTGGCACGGACATCCGGCGAGTCTTCACTGGCGCGACGACGTGAAGACGCCGACCGATCGGCCCACGCGCGCGGACCCTGTGGTCTGGTTCCCGTATCGCAAGATGGGACAGTCGGCGGCGGACGTCGAACTCGACGCCACACAGGGCAAGTTCGGTCCCTTCGCCGGCCAATTGTTCGTCGGCGACCAGATGAATTGCACGCTGATGCGCGTCGCGCTCGAGAAAGTCGATGGCCACTACCAGGGCGCGTGTTTCCCGTTCCTCGAAGGCCTCGACTCCGGCACGAGCCGCGTCGCCTTCGCGCCGGACGGATCAATGTTCGTCGGTCAGACCGATCGCGGCTGGGGATCGCTCGGCCGCAAATCGTACGGACTCGAGCGCGTCGTCTATCGCGGCGTTTTGCCCTTCGAGATCCTGGCGATGCGCGCGCTGTCGAACGGATTCGAACTCGAATTCACGCAGGATGTCGACGCCGCGACGGCCACGGATCCGAAGAGCTACGACCTGGTCAGTTACAACTACGAATACCACGCCGACTACGGCGCGCCCGAGGCGGACACGAAGACGCTCGCGGTCACGGCCGCCGTCATGGACGGCCCGCGCAAGGTCAGGCTGGCCCTCGATCCGCTGCGCAAGGGCTACGTGCACGAACTCACCGCCGCGGGCGTGAAGAGCAAGGCGGCGCACGAGACGCTCGTGCACACCAAGGCCTACTACACGCTGGTGCGGATTCCACAGGGCAAGCAGGCGCTGATCCGCCAGGAGCCGAAACCTGCGGCGACGGCGACAACCGTCGCAGCGCAGCGGCAAAAGCCGAAGGTGCTATTCCTGACGCACTCGGCCGGCTTCAAGCACGATGTGGTCAATCGGCCGACGCCGAATGAACTCTCCTTGGCCGAGCGCGAGTTCATTACGATTGCCAAGGACGACTTCGACGTGCGCGCCACGCAGGATTGCGCCGATCTCAATCCGAAGACGCTTTCCGAAGTCAGCGCGGTCGCCTTCTACACGACCGGAGAACTGCCGATCGAGCCGAAGAACCTCGACGCATTCATGGAGTGGATGCTGCATGGCGGCGCGTTCGTCGGCATGCACTGCGCGACCGACACGCTCTGCAAGTACGCGCCCTATCAACGCATGATCGGCGGCGCCTTCGACGGCCATCCCTGGCACCAGGAGATCCGCGTCGACGTCATGGACGGCGCGCACCCCGCGACCGCGGCACTCGAACGCGGCTTCCTGATCACCGACGAGATCTATCAGTTCCGCGATTTTGTGGCTACGCCGCTGCGCCAATTGCTGCGCCTCGAGCCTTCCAGCGTCGACATCGCGAAGGGCGGGCGCAAGGACGGCAACTATGCGATCGCGTGGTGTCGCGAGTACGGCGAAGGCCGCGTGTTCTACACCTCGCTCGGCCATCGCCCGGAAGTCTGGATGGATCCGCGCTATCGCGGACACTTGCTCGGCGGATTGAAGTGGGCCGTGCAGGGCGGCGACTGGAAACCCGAGCCGCCGCCGCATTCCGTCGTCGTGACCGGCAGTCGGGCCGGTCTGCGCGCATGGGAAAAACGCGACGGCTCCGCCGCAGCCTGGCTCAGCGACGAGGACGGCAACATCGAAGGGGTTCCCGGCTCAGGCGACATCCTGACGCATGCCGAATTCTCCGACGCGACAATTCACGTCGAGTTCGCGGTGCCCAACGATCCCGGCGAGGGTCAAGCGCGCGGCAACAGCGGCGTCTACCTGATGGGGCGCTACGAAGTGCAGGTGCTCGATTCCTACGGCAAGGATCCTGGCACCGGCGACTGCGCGGCGATCTACGGATTGCGCGCGCCGAGCGTGAACGCCTGCAAACCCGCGCTCGCGTGGCAGAGCTTCGACATCGACCTGCGCGCACCGCGTTTCGACAAGGACGGCGCGAAGACCGAGAACGCGCGCGTCAGCGTATGGCTCAACGGCGTGCTGGTGCAGGACGACGTCGAATTGAAGGCCGTGACTCCTGGCGGAATTTCGGACAGGGAGATCGCGGCAGGACCGCTTCTGCTTCAGGAGCACGGCCACGCCGTGCGCTACCGCAACATCTGGATCGTGCCGCGCTGACGTACGGAACTCGACTCCGTACGCCTGACTCGATACGTCACGGACAGACCACGTACTCCAGGCCCTCGGTCAATGTGATGTTGGCCGGTGCCAGGAAGCCCTGATCGCGGCCCCACCATTGGCAGTTGACGGTCGTGCCGACCTGACTCAGCGCCGCGGGCGGATTGCCGCCGAGCGCGCCGCTCGCGAAGGCGTTCATGTCGAACGAGTAGACACCCGAACAATCGTTCGTCGGCGCGGGATTGCCGCCCGCACTCGTGCCCGGCGCGCGCCTGACCGCGGCAGCGATGCACAGCGTGCCGCCGCCGAACGGATTCGTTGCCCGACCATTCGTGCCGTAGAGCATCAGACCCGGCTTCTGGTTGCGCACATTGCTGCCGCTGATCACGAAGCCACTCGCTGCCGCGGCGCTGGACGTTCCCGTGAATCCAATCGCCGGCGTGCAGCCCAGCGAGTTGACCTTCGGCGTGCAGTACACGACCGGCGCGGCGCAGCAGGCGCCCGAGGAGGCAGTGTCTTGCCCGGTGCCCGAAGCGCCCGCGCAATTGAACGCGCTGACGCGGTAGTCGTAGTTCGTTCCGCACGCGACCGTGGCGTCCGGAAACGTCGTGGCGTCGGCGACCGTCGCTCCGACCAGCGACCAGACTCCGCTGCCGGCGAGCGCGCGCTCGACGTTGAAGCCGTCCTCGTTGT
Source organism: Planctomycetota bacterium (assembly GCA_031388685.1). Lineage (GTDB taxonomy): Bacteria > Planctomycetota > UBA1135 > UBA1135 > JADJQU01. Next base: position 2,776 of record JANMRV010000177.1, on the reverse strand, counting down.
TCGCGTTGTCGGTCCACGACAGCGAGATCTGCGTCGGGGAAACCGGGCTCGCGACCAGTGCCGTCGGCGCATTCGGCATGAACTGCGTGCAACCGCCCGGGTGACTCTGCGGATCGGCGGGATCGGTTCCGGCGTCGAGTTCGTCGCGGTCGAAGGTTCCGTCGAGGTCTCGGTCGATGCCCAGGCGAATTTCCGTGCCCTTGTGCACGACAGTGAACGTGATTTCGCTGCCGACGGCTGCGAGCGCGCGGAAAGCAGCGTCGGTGTGCGTCAGCGCCGCCCGGTCCGATTGCCAGGTGTTGCTCGCGGGCACGTAGCGGTAGCCACGCGCCAGCGAACTCTGCCGGCTTTTCGCGATCAGGCCGATCTTCCCGTTGATCGCGAGCTGTTCCATGCTCGTGATCAGCGCGACTTGCGCGGGCGGCGCGCCGGCGAGCGAGGCGAGCGTCGTCTGCTTGCCGACCGACGCCGGCGAATCATTGCTCGCCGTGCCCGGAGGCTCGAGGAAGTTCGTCGGCGAACCGGTCGGCAGATCGCTGCCCGAGAACGCGAGCATGAACGCGGTCAGGTCGGCGACTTCCTGGTCGCTCGTGACCGTGAAGACGGGCTCGGCCACGAAGCGTTCGATCGAATCGACGCTGCCGTCGTGCAACACGCCGAAGCCCGCGGTGTTCAAAAGCTGCGTCGCGTTGAAGCCGGTCTTCTCGTAGACGTTGCGCACCTGCGGCACCTTCATCGAGATGTTGGTCAGGCCGTCGATCGACACGAGCATGTGGTGGTGCTGGCCCTGGGGACCGACGGGGAACGGCTGCAGTCCGCCGCCGACGAGGCGATAGTCGGTGCCCATGCCCGTGGGCATCGTGTGGCAAGTCGCGCAGGCGAGGTTGCCGCCGTCGAGCAGGCGCGGCGCGCGATAGATCGCAAGCCCGTTGACCGCGTTGCCGTTGGGCAGCGGTGTGCCGGCGGGACCGAAGCGCCCGGTCCTGAAGTGGCCGGGCAGCGGCAGATTCGCCGGCAACGTGTTGTCGAAATTGCGGAACGGATTCGGCGGATAGAAGATCGTCGCCAGGAAGTTCTCGAACTCCTGCATTTCCGTGACCGAGAGCGTCGCGTCGTCGCCCTGCAGCCCGAGGAAAGCCGGGCCGAACTGCTCGAGGCCGTCGCGGTCGCCGCGCCAGTGGTGCGGCTCCTTGCCGACGATGTCCTGGAACGTCTGCGTGGTCATCGGTCCCTTCATGGCGTGGAAGGGCACGAAGCCGGCGCTGAGTCCCGGAATGCCGGCGCCGAGATTCTGGCCCGCGACTGACTTGTTCGCTCCCGCCGGATCGCCGAGGTCCCAGGCCAGACGGTCCATGCGTCCATCGACGTGGCACGATGCGCAGGAAATTTGACCGAGTCCGGAATTCTTGCGCGTGTCGTAGAGGTGCTTGCGGCCGAGCTTGATCGCAGCCGGGCTCGCGTCGTGGAACGGAACACGCGCGACTTCGAGTTCGGCAACGATGTCGACCATCGAGATCGCCGATTCGAATTTGTCGAGCACGTAGAGCCGGGCGCGCGATTCGTCGAGCGCGACACCGGTGGGGCCCTCGCCGACGGCGATCGTCTGCGCGAGGCCGTTGCGCGCGCCCAGCGCGTCGATCACGATTACATTGTTCGAGCCCATGCCCGCGACGTAACCGCGCGAGCCGTCGGCACGGAACACGATGCCGCGCGGGTCGCCGAGCGACTTGTCGCGCTCCGCTTGCGGCAGTGTCGGAGATTGATAGTCGAGGTGCGGGTTCAGGTCGACCACACTCGCGGTACCCGCGCCGCTGCCCGCGATGCGCGCGAAGTTGACGCGCAGGAAGGTGCCCTGGACGATCGGCTCGAAGCGCACTTCGTTCGTCGCGTCCGTGCCGACGACGACGACTTCGCCGTTCGACGGATTCACGGCCATCGCCATGCACAGGTTCATCATGTGCTTGACGTAGCTCACCGAAAGCGAAGCGGCATCGATCACGCAGACGTCGTGGTCCGCGAGATCCCAGCCGACCGTCCGGCCGGATTGCGCCGCGTTGGCGCCGCTGACCAGGCTGGTCCAGTTGTGGTTGTTGTCGTCCATCCACTGGCCCGCGGCGTTCTTCTTCACGATCAGACTGACGCGCGGCGGCGTGCCGTTCGCCACGTTTTGGGGCGGATTGAACGCAGCGCCGGCGTTCGGCGGCGGATTCAAACCGCCGTAGGGACCGCTAGGCAGATCGACGACGTTCGGTGGGAAGCCGATGTTCCCACCCGCCATCGCTCCGCCGCCGAGCACGGTGGAGTCGTTGCCCGACTCGAAAATCGCCGCGTAGACCTTCGTGCCGTCCGGCGAGACGCACAGCGCGCGCGGATCTTCGCCGACGATCGCAATGCGCGTCGGAGCCGCCGCGAGATTGGCGAGATCGAAGACAAGCACGCTGTTCGCCTGGCTGCAGGTGACGAAGGCGCGACCCGCGGCGAACACGACGTCCGCGGGCTCGTCGTCGGTCGAAAGTGTCGTGACGACACGTTGCGTGACGAGATCGACGATCGAGATCGAATCGGAGACATGGTTGACGACCCAGGCTTCGCTGTTGGAGCGCGCGCGCACGCTGACCGGGTCGAGGCCGACGTGGACCGAGCCGGCCGCCACCGGCACGGCGCCGCTCACCGCGAAGATCTGCAGCTCCGCATCCGGCGTGTTGACCGCGAGCAGCGACGCGAGATCGGGCGTCAAGTCGAGCGGATGGACGTGGGGCGTCTCCCAGTTGACGAA
>JANMRV010000171.1:0-18049 GCA_031388685.1 Planctomycetota bacterium | reverse complement strand
GAACTTGCGCGACGGCGCCAACGATCCGCTGCTGGCGGGTCCAATGGGCGCGACGCTCGTCCAAAAATTGAGCAACCCGACCACGGGCATCGTGCTCGACTCCTGGCTCGACGCCAACGGCGCAAGTCAGGGCGACGCGATAAACTTCGTCGGCGGACCGTAAAGCAGCGGCGCGTCACGGAAAACGTGACGAGGCGAACCTGAACGCGAGCGCGTCGTCCACGGCGCGCGCGCGTTCATTCATCGAGTAACCGCAGCGAGCTCGATCACGCTATCGGCCGTCGATCAGCGACGCTGATCCAAGCGATTCGCATTCGTGTCGTCAACCGGACTGTCTGGTTGGGTTAGGCTGAGAGCCGCGAATCGACGCCGGCCGGCTCCGATTTGTCCCAAGGAGCAACGTGAACTCGCCTTTCAATCGTCTGATCGTTTTCGGTCTGCTGCTCGTCCTCGCGACGGCCTGCGCGGCCTCCGAGCACGACAATCGCCGCACGCTGAATGCGCTCGACGATCAGCTGACGCCCGATTCGGTCAGCGCGCGCTGGATCGCCGCGCCGGTCACGTTGCCCATAGGTGTGGTTTCTCTCGCCGTCGATGCCGCCGTCGTTCATCCCTGCTGCGTCTTCGACGACGCCTGGGGCGACACGGTCGAATGGCTGTGGACGCCGCACGGAGCTTCGCGCTTCCGCCGCGCGGTCATGATCCCGCTCAGTGCGCTCGCGACGCCGTTCGTGTTCGCCGGCGACTGGTTGGGCCGCGCCCTGTTCGACATCGATCCGCGCAAGGAGGACGCATGAAGCTCGTCCACGCCGCGCTGCTTTCGACCCTGACGGGTTGCGCCTGGTCGAACCCGGCCAATCGGCCGGTGTGGAATTCCTTCGAGAAGCACCTGGTGCCCGAGCAGGACACCGCGTTTTACGCGACGTTGCCGCTGACCGTGCCGGCCGGTCTCGTCGCGATCGTGGTCGACACTGTCTTCGTGCACCCGGTGCAGGTGACCGACGACGCAGCCGGCGACGCCGTCGACCTGTGGCGCGAGATCGACTGGCACAAGGAGTACTACACCGAGCTTGGTTTTTTGCCGCTGAGAGCGCTCGCCACGCCGATCGTGTTCGTGTTCTCCTGGCTTGGCCGTTCGTGTTTCGACATCGATCCGCGCGAGAGCAAAGATCCCGCCGTGCGCGCAGCCGCGCTGAAGGAAGTGGCCGGTGTCCGTCGCGCGGAGTGTCTTGCGTTCTTCGCGGCCCTGGAACAACCGCTCGCCACGCCGAAGCCGCCTGTGAAAGCTCCCGTCGAATGGGACGCCGAACTCGGCGCGGCCTTCGACCACGCGTATCGGAACACCGACGCGCGCGCGCGCTACGACCTGCTGCGAGCCGCCGCGCGACTCAAACTGTTCCCGCTGGTCGAGGAACCGTGGCTGGGCCTGCGCGATCGCGATCCGGTCGTGCGCTACCTCGAGTTGCGCAGCTGGAATGGCAAGCAGATGCCCGCCGACTTGCGCGCAGCGTTGTTGTCCGACGAGAACGAGATGGTCCGCGCGCTAGCAGGCGAAAAACTGCGTGAGTGAGAGCATGTCGTACCGTTACGACATGCTCCGCAGCCGCCTGTGCACCGCCGCTTCCATGTCCGCGCACTTGAGCAGCTGATCCGCGAGCCGGTCGTGGTCCATCGCCATGCGCTGCTTGCACATTTTCGCGGCCTCGAGCGCGAAACCGCGCCATTCGTCGCCGGCCTTGGCCAGTTGATCGGCGAGCTCCATCAGGACCGGCTCGTTCACGATCGGCGCGGCTTCCTGCAGGAATGACGCGTACAAGAAGCGAAAGCCCGCTCCGCCGGTGCCGATCTCTTCTTGCATTCGCACCATGTGGCCGATGAACAGGCGATTGTATTTTTCCTGCGCGGCGTTCTTGCGCGGAAGCTTGCGCAACTTGTTGGCGACGAAGCGCACGCCGCGAATGCCGACGAACGGCAACGGTGTGCGCAACATCATGCCGGAGTTGTAGTGAATCGCCTTGCGGATCGCCGGCGCGAGTTCGAGCGACGCCGGAATCGTCGTCGGAAAGTAGAGCAAGCCCTTCGGCGCGAGCACGCCGCGCGTGAAGCGCGACTTCTTCAACGATTCAGAGTCGCACTCGACCGGCGTGTCGATCACCGGATCGCTGATCAGATATTTGTCGCCGCGTTTTCCGTACACGACCAGATTGTGCGCGTTGAAGTGAAAGCGCATGTCCGGCGGAAAGTAGTCGAGCCAAAACACTGACGTCTGCACGCCGACCGGCCGGCCCGCGTCGAGATGGCGATCCAAGGCCGCCATGCCTGCGTCGGGATCGCGAAACGTCTCGAACGACATGCCGATGCCAAGGCGCTTCGTCAGGCCGCGAATCACGCTCTTCGGCGGCATGCGATAGGCGATCAGCGGCATGCCGCCGAACTTGATCAGCGGGATGTAGGCGAACGTCAGACTTCCGGAAACGCCGAAAGCCATCGGCTCGGACATCGCCACGCCGCTGTGGCGCAACAGGGCAGAGATCACGCCGCTCTCACAGTGCGCGGACTGGCGATGCTCGAAAGGCAACGCAGCGTCCACTTACGGTCCCTTGGGCAGCGACTCGATTTGCTCGACGCTCAAGCCGAGCGCGTCCGCGTAACGCTGCTTCTTGGCCAAGGACAGAGCTTCGAAAATCGACGCGCGCAGATGCCGGCGAACTTGCCAGCGAAAGAAGCCCGAACTTTGCGCGAGCAGCAGCACGTCCATGCGGCAGCGGCACATGTGGTACTCCAGCGGCGACGTCAAACCGGCGCGCGCCCGCGCGAGCGCGTCCTCGGCCGCACTCACGTATTCCGCGATCGCCTGGTCGAGCACGATCTCCTCGGCCTCCCAACCGTTCGACGGCACGATCTTGTACTGGCCGTCTTCATCCTTGGCGTACAGCGCCTTGCTGCGGCCCTGGAATGCCCTGGCGCGATCCTGCGGAACTTCGTCCTTCTTCACCGCCGTTCAGTCCGCGTTCGCCGTGCACGCAGTCAAGTGCATGAAGCCGGTGGAAAAACGTCCGCTCTCAGGCACGTAGCACAACAGACGCTGTCCCGGCTGGATGCGCCCTGAGCGGAACAGCTCTTCGAGGATGATGAACATCGACGCCGAACCCGTGTTGCCCTTGCTCGAAAGATTCGTGAACCAGCGCTCCATCGGAATTTCGAAGCCGGCCTTCTGCAGACTTTGGTGCACGCGCTCGCGGAAGAAGTTCGACGAGTAGTGCGGCAGGAACCAGTCGATGTCGGCGGGCTTCATCGGATGGACGGCTCGAACGTCCGTGATGCCGCGCTCGACCGTGTAGCGCATGATGTGCTCGTTGAGTTGCTTGATGTCCTGCTTGACGCAGAAGATCGAGGATTCGAGCCACTGGCGTGCTTCGAACGTGAGCCAGCCCTTCAACGATCCGTCGGCCTGTTTTTCGGCGCCGGCGTACATGCACGCGGGCATTTCGCCGGCGTAGGAGCGCTGCCAGATCCAATCGATGCGCAACGAAAGACCGCTCGCGTCCGGCTTGGGTTCGAGCAACGCGGCGCCCGCACCGTCGGAGAGCATCCAGCGCAGGAAATCCTTGTCGAAGGCGATCTCCGGACTCGCTTCCAAGGCGGCGAGTTTGGCCTCGACCTCTTCGTTGAACAACTCGGCGCGCATCATCGCCGACGAAACTTCGGAGCCGCAGGCGACTGCATGCTGAAATTCGCCCGAGGCGACACCCATCCAGGCGTACTTCATCGCGGTCAGGCTCGACAGGCACACGCCGGCGGCTGAGAGCGTTTCGCAGGGCGGAATCCCAAGCTCGCCGTGCACCATCGAGGCATGGCTCGGCATGATCTGATCGGGGATCGTCGTGCCGCAGGCGAGACAATCGATGCTCTCCAGGGCGAAGGACTTGTTCGCCAGGCGCCGCACGGCTTCGGCGGCGAGCTGCGCATCGCTGTGCGTCGGCAAGTGCGTCTTCGGATCGACCGCGTAGTAGCGCGTCTGGATGCCGTTGGAGCGCAGCACCGTCCGTCGCGCGCGCGACGGACGTTCGCCGACCTGCCCCAGAATCGACTCCATGTCGTCGTTGGACACGGGCGCGTTGGGCAGGAAGGCCGAGAGATTCGTGATGTAGACGTTCAAGCTGGTCTCTGCGATTGAGTCATCGCGAGCCGGAAGGCGAACCGTAGTAGGCCTTCTGGGCGGCGATGCGCTTGCGTGTGAGCGGGGCGAAGAGCGCCTTGAGCAGCGCCGCGAGCGGCACCACGGTCAGGATCATCGCCACGAGCCACAGAATGTAGAGCAAGAGCACGGGTTTGCGTTGCGGGGCGCCCTGCGGACCCAATGCCCGCAGCAAGCGACCCCAGATTCGAAACCCAGAGCGTATCGCGCGCTCGCTGGAAATCAGGCGTTCGTTGACCTTTACGGCGCCAAGGTTCGCCAGCAGGGCCCCGTCGAGGGGTTTTTCCTGCTCCAGGGCGTTGGCGATGCGTTCGCCGAATCGGCGGCTCGCGCGAATGTCCGCCTCGCTGACGCCGGCGCGCGGGATCAGGCCGCCGAGTTTGGGCCCCTTCTTGCCCGACATGACCCACAAGGGGGTGGCCAGGAAACTGCCGATGCTGCCGGCCTCGTCGACCAGGGCGACGTGACCGACGAGGCGCGCGTGGCAGGCGGCGAGCAGCAGTTTCATCTGCTCCTGGGCCATCAACCACATGTCGCGGCAGGCGACCACGGTCACGACGGGCGTGTCCTTCAGGAGCTTGCGTGCCGCGTCGCTCTTGAGGAAGCCGGTCACGGGCAGCGCGGGCGAAAGGAACCAGACCTGATAGCCGAGAATCACCAGGTCGAAGCGTTCGTTGGCGTCGACTTGGAGCGGCTCCAGTTCAGGCGGATCGAGGTAGATCGCTTCGGGGAAGGTGTCGAAGAAGCGCAGGACCGGCCAGGGGAAAGGATAGGCCTGCTTCGGCCGCAACGTCTCGATGGTCAGCGCAACGTTGGGATCGTTGCGCAGCGGCTCGACCAGGCTCGACATCACGTCGGTGAGCTGGCCGCTCTGCGAATACTGGACGACCAGGACTTTTTTCAGGCGCTTCAGGAGCGTGCAGGGGCAGGGGGCCGATGCGGAACTTTCGCGTCAGTATACGCGTTCGGAGTCAGGCTCCACTCCGAACTATTCTCGGCCCCCGCGCGGGAGCACCGCGCGCTCAGTGCTTCAGCTCGAGCGCGGCGTGCGGGTGGTCCGCATCGAGTTTCGCGCTCGCCGGCGAGCTGACGCGCGTCCACTGGCCACCGGGCGAAGTTTCGCGGGTCTCGAGCCAGACGTCGTAGGCACGAAGGGGCAGGCCTTGGAAGACGGTTTCTTCGTGACCAGCGGAATCGAAGAAGAAACGCGTGCGCGTAAGCGGCTGGCTCGAGCCGGCGTCGGCGAGCGCGACGGCCCATTCCTGTGTTTCGTGATCGCCCGCAGAATTCGCGCTCACGGACACGCTGCCCGGTTCGCCGACGACGAGTACGCGCTTGGGAGTAGTCGCCTCGTGCAAGACGGTCAGCTCGCCGAAATCGCCCTCGACATAGATCCAGATCTCGCCGCGCGGCAATCCGTCGAGAGTCCAGTGGCCCTCTCCATTCGAAGTGCAGGTGCCATCGCCACCTCCGTTCGTGGCGACGAAGACTTCAGTCTTGCCGACAAAACGCGAACCGTCCGGATTTTGCAGCTCGAGTTCGACGCGCCGTGGGGCCTCGAGAACGATCGTGATTTCCTCAGGAGGAATCGTCACCCCGAAAAGTGCCTTCGGCGCCAGCCCCGGGGCCTGCGCGACAACCGTGAACGGTTGTGCGTAGATCGGGCCGACACTGATTTCTCCCGCGGCGTCGACGGGATCGCCCTTCGAGCTTCCTCCGCGTGGATATTTCAGGATCACTCTGGCGTTCGCGACGGGCTCCCCGTTTTCGTTTCGAACGAGCACACGAAACTTGAGCGGTTGGGCGCTGACCATCAGCTCGACGCGTCGATGCTCGCCCACGGCGAGCCCAGGAATCTCCGCCGTGGCCAGCACGTGGCCGCTGCGATAACGCAGCTGGGCGTGCAGCGGGTTGTTCGGTGTCAAGGCGGGCGTCAGACATCGGCCCGGCGCCTTGACACCCAGGGATGCCCGACCGTTGTCGGCTCGATCATCCGGGGCGGTACGGGCGAGGAGTGGCGGAACACCGCTGATCACGACACTGAGATCCCGCTCGGTTCCGTCGAAGCCGGCGATCACGAACTCGATCTGGCTCTGAATTTCGAGCACGACGAGCAGTTCACCGATGTTCGGCGGTGCAGCCACCTGGACGAGGTCGTAACCCTTCGCGTGTACTGCGATCTTCTTGACATCGAGCGCGAGTGCGAGCTGACATTTGCCATTGGCATCGGTGTTGACGCCATCAAGCCCGGTCACGGAGGGCAGCGGCATCACCGAAGCTGATTCGACAGGCTGACCCTCGGAATTCTCGACGCGCACTGCGAGTGCGCGCGTGGGCTGAATTGCGAGATCGCCGACATCCCAGGCTCCGCGCGCAGTGCCGGGCAGTTGAATGATGTGCGAGGTCGAACCGCCGCCATCGGGCAACGCGACGACCACCTGCAGCAAGTTCGGCAGATTCCGTTGAATCGCAAATCGAGCGCGGCCCTCATCGTCGGCAACCTTCATCGCCCGCGAAGTATCGTTGCCGACCTCGCCCTTGGTGACTGTGACCAGTTCGACCTTGGCACGCGGCACAGGAACTGCGCTTGAATCGACGACGCGCAGCCGCAATTCGAGACCTTCCCTGAAGTGCAGTCGAAGATTCCGCTCTGGAGTCGAAAGATGCAGATTGCGCCGCTCACTAGCAGTGGATTCGTCAACGATCCAATAGGGCCCGTCCCAGCCGAGGTTGCCCGACGCACCGTGTTCGAGGCCGTGGAATGCAAACGCGCCCTGCGCATCGGTCGTCGCCTGCGGACAACCTTGGAGCTTGAGCCTGTCGCGCAGAAGCTCGCGAACGCTCGCGGGCAGTTGCTCGATCGCCGCGAAAGGCTTGAAGTCGGCGAGCCAAAGCAAATCGATTGGTTCGCGTGGAGTCGAGCCATCGACATCGATCAAGCCGGAGAGTTGCTCGCCCTCAGGCAATGTGATCCGCCGCAAACCGGCCACGAGTTCGATCGCCTGACGAAGCAGCGGATAGCCGGGTGCGAGAACGGCAACTTCGCCGCCAAAGGAATTCGCGGCGAAGCGCACGCGGCCCTGGGCATCGCTCACGGCGAGATCCAAGAACCTCTGCTCGCTGAAAAGCACGACTTGCGCATTCGCGATCAGGGTGCCGTCCTCGGCCGCGATCAAGATCCGCAACCTGCCATCCTCAATCGAGGCCGCCGATGCGGACTCAGCGACGATCGGAACGCGTGAGGTTGCCGCGGACGGCTCGACCGGGGAAGCCGGCGCCGTTTCAGGACTTGTCAGACTCGTTGGGCTCGCGACGGCCGGCGAACTCGATCGCACGCCTGCGTCGAGCTGGTCGCGACTTCGACTCGAACGGAGGAATGCCCCGAGCACGACGAGGATCACCGCCACGGCGCAGGCCGCGAAGATCAGGGCGCGCCGATTCACGACTGTCTCCCGACAGGTGCGTGCCGCGGGCTCGACCGAGACGTTCGGCAAATTCGACGTTTGAACTTCATTCCAGCGTCCATCGATTCCATCGGATCCTTCCGCAGGCTACCCGCGGCGTCCCAAGGATCACAGTCGGGGAGCGTTCGACCTCTCTCTCGCCGCAGCGTGGGGAGGACTGGAGCGCTGCCGAACCCGGCGCGCCGCGCGTCCAAAATTTTCCGCGGAATTCTGGTCGCCTGAGTGCTCAGGCTCAGTCGTTACTGCATCAGGCCCGCACGGAAAACCCCAGGAGCTGCCCATGCCCGAGCACCAACCACCGCAGTCCAGCCTCATTCGCTACCAGACCGAAGACGATCAAACCTGCATCCAGTGCCGCTTCGAGCACGGCAGCCTTTGGCTGACCCTGGCGGCCACCTCCGAGCTGTTCCAGATCACAGTGCCCACTTTGATCGAGCAGCTGGGGAGCATCTTTCTCGGGGGCGAACTGGATCCGAGGGCAAGTATCCGGAAACTCCAGATGGTTCGGCCGGTGGGATCTCGCCCGGTCCATGCACAGGTCGAGTGCTACAGCCTGCCCGCCATCCTTGCCCTTGGCGAGCGCGTGCGGAGTCCACGCGTCACGCAATTTCGCGCGTGGGCCACGGCTCGCTTGAACGAGTACCTCGTCCAAGGTTTCGTGATCGACGACAAGCGGCTCAGGCATCCAAGGGGCAAGGCCAACACCGCCAACTTCGAGGAACTGCTCGAGGCCATTCTCACGTACAAAGGCAGCTTCCACCGCAATCGATTCAGTGCCGCCGCGCTGGTCGCCCATGCGGTGGCCATGAGCACTTCGAACTCGAGCCCGACTTCGGGCGTTCAATCCTCGACCTTTGAAAACCGTGTCTTGACGCCGAAGGCGAAAGCGATCCAGATGAAGCGCCTGGACGCGTACTTCAGGGTCGCGACGAGTTTCGGGGACAATTTTGCCGGCGGATGAGACCGGGACGGCCGGTGCGGGACATCCCACTTCGAAGCGGCTCTCCCCGAGGGCCCTGCATCCAGCTTTCGGCAGAATCTTGTCGGCCTGGGCGGACAGACTCAGTCTCTACTGCATCAGACCCGCACCGGATCGCCCAGGAACGGCCCATGCCCGAAAACCAACCGCCCCAATCCAGCCTGCTCCTCTACCAGACGGAAGACGGCCAGACCCGCATCCACTGCCGATTCGAGAACGAGAGTCTCTGGCTGACGCAAGCGCAGATCGCAGATCTGTTCCAGACGACACCGCAGAACGTGACCATGCATCTCAAGGCCATCTTCGCTGAAGGGGAGTTGGCTGAGAACGCAACCTGTAAGCAGTACTTACAAGTTCGACCGGAGGCTGGCCGCAAGGTAACTCGGAGGCTCCGACACTACCGGCTGGATGCGATTCTCGCCGTGGGCTTTCGCGTGCGCAGTCAGCGTGGCACGCAATTCCGCCAGTGGGCGACAGCTCGCCTGAACGAGTACCTCGTCAAGGGCTTCGCGATTGACGACGAGCGGCTCAAGAATCCGACTGGAAAGGGTCACACGGATCACTTCGACGAGCTGCTCGAGCGCATCCGCGATATCCGCGCTAGCGAGCGCCGCGTGTACCTGCGCGTACGGGAGATTCTCGCGTTGGCCGCCGACTACTCACCTTCCGAGCAGGACACTCAGGCCTGCTTCCAAACGGTGCAGAACAAGCTGCACTTCGCTGTCACAGGCAAGACTGCGCCCGAACTGATTGCCGATCGCGCCGACTCCGCCAAGGACAACATGGGTCTGACGGCGTGGAAAGGCGGCAAGGTTCGCAAAGGCGATGTGACCGTGGCCAAGAACTACCTGCGCGAGAACGAGCTCGACTCGAGGATGAGGCGGAAGTCGACGACCTCAAGTCGCTCGAGAACGAGGCAAAGCAGCTCTCCGACAAGAAGAAGCGCAAACCTCGCAAGCCATGATCGGCGTGGAGCCTGACTCCGGACGTCAGTCCTTGATGTCCGAGATCCTTCCATTGGCGTCGAAGGTGAACACGATGCTGTTGAAGCGTTTGATCTCGTACTTCAGGCTCGCGTCCTTGAGATTCGGGGACAGCGCCGCGGGCGGATAACCGACCGCAAGGAACAGCGCGGCGCGGGACATGCCGACTTCGTAGCGGCCTTCCTGGATGGCGGCGCGTTCCTTCGCATCGAGGTCAGTCGGCAGATCGACCGGCGACGTGGAGAGCTCGCGATCCAGCCAGGCGTCGAACGTCATGCCCGGGTCGTGCCTGCGAACGAAGTCGATCGTGACGACTGCGCCGTCTTCGGCCACCAAGACAATCTTGCTGCCGCCGACATCCCTCGCAGTGAACTTCGTGCCGGCGGGCAGGTGCTTGGACACGCCGATGTGGTTGGTGCTGTAGGCATGGAAGCCATCGCCCTTCTTGGTCGGTTCGACGCGCAGGCCGACTTTGGTGTAGACCGTCTGCCCCGCCCAGCGGTTGGTCGAGGCTGTGCCCCCTCCCGCCTTGCAGGCCATCAACAGGACGCCAAAGACCAGGACGAGCAGATGGAGACCGGCGCGACGCGTGAAGTGTGTTTGCATGGTTGGTTCGCCTGGAAGGGGCTGGCTTGAAGTTTGCCGCTCGAGGGGCGAGCACTTCAAGTCCAAATTGGGAGGCGCGGCAGGCGGGCTGCGCCACATTTGGCGATTCGGATTCCTACGATGGGCGTGTGACCGCACTAGTTCGCAGCCCGAACCCTCCGCATGAACAGCCCCGGCGCCTGTGAACTGGAGGCCCTCGGCCTCGTCAGCGCGCTCGGCGCGGGGCAGGAGCGCAACCATCTTCGGCTGCTCGCCGGAGATGCGAGCGGCATTGTCTCGCGCGCGGGACTTCTGCCGGATCGCGAGCTGCTCGTCGGCGCGGTGACGGAGGCACTTCCGCGAATCGCGGACGAACTGGCCCTGCACCGTTGTCGCAACAATCAATTGGGCCTGCTTGCACTGTCGCAGATGCGTAGCGCCGTCGACGGAGCGCTGGCGCGATACGGACCGGGACGCGTCGCGGTGGTCGCGGCGACAAGTACCTCTGGAATCGCGGAGACGGGCGAAGCGCTGAAGCAGAAACTCCGCAGCGGGAATCTGCCGCGCGAGTTCCACTACGCGCAGTTCGAGCACGGCGGAGTCGCCAATTTCCTGGCCGCGTCGATCGGCGCGCAGGGGCCGGCCTACAGCGTGTCGACGGCGTGTTCGTCGAGCGCCAAGGCGCTGGTCTCGGCGCGCTCGTTGCTGCGATTGGGTCTGTGCGACGCGGTGATCGCCGGTGGCGTCGACACGCTGTGTCCCTTGACCGCTTGTGGCTTTACGGCGCTCGAGGCGATTTCGCCGCAGCACACCAATCCCTTCAGCAAGAACCGTCGCGGTTTGAATCTCGGCGAAGCCGCGGCGCTTTTCCTCGTGACCCGCGAAGCCGGCGGCATCCAATTGCGCGGCAGTGGCGAGTCGTCGGATCACCATCACATGTCTGCGCCCGATCCGACCGGCAGCGGCGCACAGCTCGCGATGCAGAACGCGCTCGCCGATGCAGAGGCGCGCGCCGAGGAAATTCTCTACCTCAATCTGCACGGCACGGGCACGCCGCTCAACGATGCGATGGAGAGTCGCGCGGTCGAGCGCGTGCTCGGACTCGAGCTGCCGTGCAGTTCGACCAAGCCCTTGACCGGCCACACGCTGGGCGCGGCCGGCGCGCTGGAGCTCGCGTTCTGCTGGATGCTGCTCGCCAACGAACGCCGCGGCGACATGCCCCTGCCGCCGCATGTCTTCGACGGCGAGCGCGACAGTGAACTGGCCGCGATTCGACTCGTGGAACGCGGCGAGTCCGCGCGACCCAAGGGCCGTCGACTGGTCATGAGCAGCGTGTTCGGTTTCGGCGGCAACAACTGCAGCGTCGTGCTCGAGAGGATGGGATCGTGATCACGTTCAGCGTGCGCGGCTGGTCGGCGTGGGCGCCCGGAATCCAGTCGAGCGACGATTGGCTGCGTTGGGCAGATTCTCCCGTCGCACCCGGACTCGAAGGCACGCCCGAATTGAAGTTCATTCCGGCGATGGTGCGCCGCCGCTTCAGCCGCCTGAGCAAGCTGGCGCTGCAAGTCGCCTTCGATGCCACGCCGCCCGAACAACTCGCGGATGTCTCGACGGTCTTCGCTTCGCGTCATGGCGAATCGAATGCCTGTGTCGGCCTGTTGACCGATATCGCCCGCCAGGCGCCACTTTCGCCGACTGCCTTCAGTCACTCCGTGCACAACACGCAGGCCGGACTGTTCTCGATCGCAGCGAACAACGGCCGCATCTCGAGCTCCATCGCCGCGGGCAAAGACACTTTTTGCGCGGGCCTGATCGAAACGCTGGGCATCTGCGAGCGCGAGCCGGCGCGACCGACGCTGCTCGTGATCGCCGACGAACTGCCGCCGGAAATCTTCGGCGAGTTTCAGGACGAGATTCCGTGCAGCTACGCGCTGGCGCTGATGATCGAGCCCGGCTCGGTCCGCGGTGCCCAGGCATTTCGAATGGAGCTTTGCGCAGCGCCGCTCGCTCCCGCGGACACGACGCCTCGTCTTCCGCAGGCGCTGGAATTTCTGGCTTGGATGCTCGGCGACACACGGTCGCTGGAATTGCCGCACGGAAAGCGTAGTCGGCGCTTCGAACGCGAGCCGGCGGACTGAACTGGAGCGGCCCGACGCCTCCGCCGTCGACCTGCCGCGGTCGGTCGCGCGCAAAGTCGGATCGAAAGCGGCGAAGTCGAGGCCGGCTCCACGCCACGTTACTCCGGCCGGGCAGAGCCGGAGCCAAGTTCCTGACAACGACAACCCAGGCGCTCCTCGTAGAACGATTCTAGTTTCGCCGTGAGTTCCCGGACCGCCAGCGGCGTGTCGGCGCCGTTCTCCAGAAACTTCTTCGGCGAGATCGGCTCCAGGAGCGTCAGCGAGAAATGCGGCCGGCGCGGCGGGACCTTGAAGATCGGCATGCCCTTGAGCAGCGTCGGCGGCTCGCAGCTGATCAGGATCGGCAGAATGTCGACGCCGGAGCGCAGAGCAATGCGCGCCGCGCCGCGTTGAAAGTGCCGAAGTCCTCCAGCGGGCGAGCGCGTGCCTTCGGGAAAGAGCATCACGTGATGACCGCGCGCCAGGCGCTCGACGCAGGCGTCGATCAACTGCGCGCCATCGCGGTTTGGGATGTAGCCCGCCCCGCGCACGGTCCCGCGCATGAATACGTTGTTCCAGACCGTTTCCTTGATCACGCAGTCGACGCGCGGCATCGACGCGATCAAGAAGACCACGTCGAGCAACGTCGGGTGATTGGCGATGATCAGCGAGGCTGGAGCGCTGCGCAGCTTCTCGAGTTCACGCCGCGAGCTGGTCAAGAGCCCGAGCAGCGTCAGTCCGCCGATGAAACTCGCGAACATGAGATGAATCACGGCCTGCGCGCGCCGTTCCTTCGCTTCGCGCGAACCGGGAATCAAGCGACAGATCGCGATCGCCGACACCGCCGCGATCAGTCCTCCGACGTTGAACGTGAAGAACGCGAGGTACGTCGCGAAGACTCGCCAGACATAGGACAAACTGCGGCCCATTCGGCGCCTTCGCCGTCACAGCCCGCGGATTCCGATGTAGTTGACGGACATCTTCCCGCTTTTCACGAAGAGTGCGACGGAAGTCGGCGCCGAGGAAAGTTGGAATGGAGCGTCCGCGGACGTCCATTTCTTGCTCTCTGCCTCGGCGCTTGGATCGCACGAGCGCAGACTCAACGACTTCCCATCCCAGGTCAGCTCCAGCTCGAGCATGTCCTGGTCGTCGGGGAAGAGCAGAAGCTGGCCGCGACCCGCTGATTCCGGTTCCGACCAGCTCCCATCGGGTAGCCTGAGCGCCGTGTAGGAGTCCAGCTCGAACAAGGAACCCTTGCGGGGGAAGACGCACAGGACCAGCGCGGATCTCTCGTCGTAGGACAGCATCAGGCCGCACATGGATCCTATTCTTCTCGTCGGCTGCAGCGCGAGGTTCAGCACGTAGCTACCAAGCGGCATGGGACGCGTGATCCAGCCCGTGCCCTCGGCGCAATCGGCCGAAAAGCCCTCAGGAGTTTCCGCGAGCGTCAATCCCGTCTTGCCCTGTTCCCAGCCATCGAGTTTGTTGGAGCGGTCGACGATCGGCGCCATCCACTTGCGCGGCTCGCTGGAGGTCAGCGCCTTGCGCTCAGGGGCTGCGGACACGCTGACCTTGACCTGCGCGCTGACGTCCTTGTCTCCGTCACTGGTTGTGAGTTCCAGCGTCAGTTCGTAGTCGTCGGCTACGCAAAGCGGCGCGATGAACGACGTGGAGCGCAGGTGCTCATCCGCAAAGCGCACGCGCGGGGCAGGCGGCGCGACTTGCCTCCATTGATACTTCAGCGCGGATTCGGAATCGACATCGTGAACCGCCGCGACGAGGTCGACCTGCTTGCCCTCCAGCGCGGGAGCCGGAGCACTCAGGCTCACCACGGGGCTGGCATTCGTCGCATTGACCTGGATCGTGCGCGTCTCGGACAGCGCTTTCGTGCCGCTCTTCGCATCCAACTTGAACGCGAGTTCGTAGTGGCTCGCCGACTCCGGCGCCATGAATTCCAGCGTGGCGGTCTTGGGCTCGAACGCCAGTTCCGGCCCATCGATTTTCGTCCAGGTGAATTGCGGCTCGCCGCCCTCCGGGTTGTCGACCGTCGCGCTCAGTTTGACCAGCTCGTTCTCCGTCACCTCGCCGGGCCCCTCGATTTGCAGCGTCGGCGCAAGCACAATGACCGGCACCTTGCCCGGCTCGACCTTGGCGACTTCCGGAGTTTCAACGGGCGCCGGAGGCGTCGGTTTGACTATCTCGGGCGGAGTCGCCGTCGCCGGCTTGTCGCGCAGCGCATACCAGGCTCCAACTCCGCCGAGCAGGCAAATCGAAGCTAGCGCAGCGACCAGCGGCGCGCGGCTGGGCTTGCATTGCTTTTTGGCCTCCGCTTCGATCAACCTCGCGATCAACGCATTGCATGTCGCGATCAGGTCCGCATAAGTCTGCGGCCGATCTTCGCGCGCCGCGGCAAGCATGGACATGACGAGTTTGGCCGCTGCGGAATCGACGTCCGGCCGTGCTGCGCGTGGATCCGGACCGCGCACGGCCTGGCGCTTGGCCAGCAAGAGACCCGAAAGCGAGCGCTCCTTGAACGGCGGCTTGGTGATCAGCGTGTCGTAGAGCACACAGCCCAAGCCGTAGATGTCCGTGCGGTGATCGACGCCCTGGGGATCGTCGAATTGCTCGGGACTCATGCTCTGCGGCGTGCCTACGATCGAAGCTTGCATGGTGAGGTGCAGTCCGCTCATGCCCGCGTCATGCGTCTCGGGGCGCGCGAGTCCCAGGTCGGTCAGTTTGACCTTGTAGGGGAATTTGCACGTCTGCGCTGAATGGGGATCGGGCGCCAGCAGCACGTTCTCGCTCTTGACGTCGCGGTGGATGATCTTCTTCTCGTGGGCGCAGGCAAGCGCGGCGGCGAGGTCTCGACAGATGCGCAGTGCGTCGACGACAGAGAGCGGGCCCTTCTCGAAAAGATGCTCCCGCAAGTTGGGTCCGTTGACGAACTCCATCACGAGGAAGCACGTGCCATCGGGCGTGACGTCGGCTTGGTAGCACGTGACGATGTGAGGATGCTGGAGTCCGGCGAGGATCTTGGCCTCGCGTTTGAAGCGCGCCGCGAAATCGGGGTTCTTGCGCTGTTCGAGCAGCATCTTCACCGCGACCTCGCGGTCGAGAAATTCCTGTTTGCCGCGGTAAACCACGCCCATGCCGCCGCGGCCGAGCTCCTTGACGAGTCTGATCCCCGAGATTTGTTGGAAGGCGAGGCCCGCGGCTGTTTCGTCTGGATTGCCAGCGACGGCAGGTGAACCCTGCACGAAGGTCTTCGATCCCTCGAGTTCCTCGGACTTGGGCTCCGCCCCATCAATTTTCGCACTGGCCGAACTCTGGATAAGCGTCTTCGATTCTTCGAGGCTCTTTGCCTTCGGATTGTCCTTGCCGGTTTCCGACGCCGCCCGCAATAGGGTCCGAGCGTCCACGGCCGGCACTTTTGGGAAGAGCTCCTCGGTTGGCTTGGGTGACTTGGCTTCCGGCTCGGTCATGGGTTCTTCAGTTCGCGGACCTGTTTCACCAGGCGCTTGGCGTCGGGCCGGTCCGCACTGTCCGCGCCTACGTACGCGAAGCGAATCGTGCCGCTCGCATCGAGTACCAAAGTTGTCGGCAAGGCCAAGTTGCCCTCGATCGAGAGCGCCTTGACCAGTTCGAAGTCGGGGTCGTAGGCAAATGTGAACGGCGCATCGCGGCCTTCGAGCTCTTCCGACTTCGCCAGCTCCTTCCAAAAGACCTCGAGCCGTTCCGCGTCGCCCGGATATACGACGACGACGTTCGCGCCCTCGCTCTTGAATTCGGGCATCGTCTTGCACAGCGCGCGCACTTGCGTGTAGCAGTAGACGCAGATCTCGCCGGACATCCCGCGCAGGATCACCAGGACCAGCGGTTTGCCTTCGAGTGTGTGCAGATCGAGCGTTCCGCCGTCGCGCGTGCCCGCCTTGGCGAAGCCGAGCTTGCGGCCGATCAACGGGCTCGAGCGCACGACGTCGCCTTCGCCCGCCTTCCTGACGGCCGGCTTCGCGCCCCGTCCACCGCGCGGACCGCCGCCATATTGCCCGCCGCCCGGAGCCGACGTCACGTTCGGCGCACCGTCGGTGTAGAGCTGCACGAGGAAGCTCATGTTCTTCTCTTCTGAATCCGTCCACGGCTGGCTGTGCAGCGGCAGAATCGATTTGCGTGAAAGTTCGGCGAGCAATGCGGCCGGCGGTTGTGGGGCGTCGCCAGCCTCGTACTCCACGTCCTTGCCAAGCTGCGAAATTGCTTCTGAAATCCACGTCGAAACGACTTCACCGGGCGGCCGCTGGCCAGCGTCCTCCGCTTTGCTGAAGCCCTCCACGTCGTCGCGGATGTGCAGCGATGCGCTCGGCACCGTGATCGACTTCGTTCCCTGGAAGTACTGGAAATCTCGCACCGGATCGCCGTGGTCGAACTTGACCGTCGCGAGCAGGCTTCGGTCTGGGCGATACAGCGTCCAGTTGCCGTGCGGCTTGCCCTCGACGATTCGCCCGCTCGCGCGGCGCACGCCGTTCTCGTGGCGCGTCGACCAGCGGCCGGTCGGTTTGCCGTTGATCAGGAATCCCTCGCGACGCGGCACGCCGTCGTCCCATGCTTCGCGGTGGGGCTTCAGGCCGGGCGGTGTCGGAAAGACGTGCGCGTATTCCGTTCCGTCCTCGCCCCAGAATTCCCACATGCCGACGCGCTGATTCTTCCACATCATGCCGCGCGCCTTGGGTTTGGCGTCGTCGTACCAGGCCATCCAGGACAGCGCGCACAGGCCGTCGTCGAACTCACCTTCCTTGACCAGCGCTCCGTCTTCGTTCGAGTAGGTGAAGGGGCCGACTTCGAGTCCGTTCGCGAACGCGCCGTAGGCGTGCGTGTTGCCGTTCGGCCAGAACCACTGCGAAGGACCGTCGAATTGTTCGGCGGTGAAGCCGACATCCCATTCCTTCGAGCCCTCGGGATACCAGTACGACCAGCGGCCGGCTTGACGGTCCTGGTTGTAGTTGCCCTTGGCCTGGACGTTTCCGTTCGCGTAGGTGTACGTCCAGAGCCCGTGCTGCTTGCGATTCTTGAACGGGCCGCTCTTGTGCCCTGCGTTCAGATCGGTTCCTGAAGCGCACGCACCGAGAACGAGCAAAGGTACAGTCCAGAGAGAATTGCGATTCATGGCACTACTATAGCCGTGCCCGCGCTCTTGCCGTGCGCTCAGGGCCCGGCGGCCAGGAACACGAGCACACCGTCCGTGTTGACAGCCGTGCCGGTATTCGTCGCCTGAGTGCGGTAGAAGCCCAAGGAGCCGCCTGTGAACGCAAGCGGTGGGGCGACGAAGCTGGCGACCGTCGGCAAGCTCGAGGTACCGTCCGAGTCGCTTCCATCGGCCGCGAGCGAGATGGCCATCCGCGCCGCGTCCGCGGAACGCCGTCCGCTCTTGCAGTGCAGCACGATCCGCTGACCCGGCTTTGTGAGCGATCGGACTTCCAGCGTGCCAAAGCGCGAGAGTGGCACCAGCCTGCTTCCGGCAATGTGCTCGCGTGCGTGCTCGTCCTGCTCGCGCACGTCGATGAGCACCGCTTCGCCGCTCTGCAGCCATCGCTCAACTTGTCGCGGTGAGGCTTCCTGCGACACGGCGCAGGCCGCCGCGGCACCATAACCAAACTCGTTTGCGGGGTTCTCGGCGGATCGTGAAGAGGCTGCTGTAAACGTGCTCATTTGTTTGCTCCAAAGGCTCGCGG
>JANMRV010000146.1:0-2142 GCA_031388685.1 Planctomycetota bacterium | reverse complement strand
GCTCCCAAAAGCCGGGCAGAGAAGCTTCGGGCCCATCGGCCGCGACAAAGACGGCCCGTGCACCGTGTTGCGCGGCGAGAGCAAGGAGCAGCGTGGTCTTTCCGACCTGACGCGGCCCGGTTAGCAATTGGATGTGCCGCGGCACAGGTTCCTGCAACCGTTCCCGCAGGATCGCTTCGCACTGCTGGTACCCCAGCCAATATCCGCGCTCGACCATAGTCTAATAATTATTCGACTATGACATCGATGTCAAGCACGGACTCGTGCCAGATTCCCGGCGCTGGCGGCTCAGGCCTCTGCCGTTCGCGCTGCAGGATCGACTCGAGGCGCCACAGCGCCGTCAAGAACGAGGTCGGCAAGTCATCCATCCTCGAGGCGCTGCATCAGCTGAATCCGGCGAAGTCCTGTCCACGCAGCTTGCTCGATGACTACCTTTGACATGTGGCCCCCGCACACCATCGGACAGGGGGCCGAGATCTGGCCCAGGGGACTCCCTCCGCTTCCGTAGCTCCGTTCGGGCTTCACCAAAGTCCCGGCGAACCGTTGGAATCGTCGGAAGCCTCACCGCTGTCTAAACTTGGGCCAGCCTGTCCTGACCTGGCCGAGTCGACGGATTTCGCCTCCGTCCCATTCACAGCGTGGAAGTTACTGGTTCAAGTCCAGTGCGGCCCACCAACCGCGGGGATTGACCGCAGGCGCCTGACGATCACTTCGGTTCGCGCACGGACAGGCGCTGAACGCTGAAGCCGGCCTTGGCTAGGCGCGCGGCCGCGGAGTCGACGGACTTTTCGCCCGCGATCCAGCCGTCGAGCTCCGCGAGCGACGCTGTGTCAATCTCAGCTTCGCGCACACCGACGAGCACCACGAGTTCCTGCGTCCCGAGCGGAACGAGGAATCCAGGTCGATAGTCGATCGTTTGCGCGGATCGAGCGAACCTTGCGCGAGCACCGGGCAGGAGCTGGCGGCCCGCAGCCAGACGCGAGGCCTCCTTGGTGGGATCCGCAACTTTGGGGTCTGGGAACAACCGCAAGGTCGGCGCAGATTGACTGAAACCCAGTACCACGACGGAAGCGGGCGCTGACAACTCGATCGGAACGACGAACCAGCCCGCCTCGAGTTCGCGTTGTCCGGATTCGAGCGCTTGTGCGACGACCGCAGTCTCCGTCAATGCAGCGCGCCGCAAGAACTCCTCGGGGCTGAGCTGCGTCGGATTCTCACCACGCGCCATGGCGATTCCGGGAGCGCAGCTGCCCTTGAGCTCGGCGGACTGCAGCGTCCAATCCTCGGCCAGGGCGAAGCTCGGAGCCAATGCCACCTCAAAGGTCGGCGCGGGCGAAGCAAGGAAGCGCGGCAGCACCGCGATCACGACGAGCGCCGCGGCCGCAAGCGCCGTCCACACTCCCCAGTGCGGCCGCGCTCGGGCTCGCACGCCTGGCGTGCAAAGCTCGCGCCGCATCTGCGCATCCAAATCCGCAAACGCCTCGACGCGCGCCGCCAACTCAGGATCCGCGGTCAGACACAATTCGAATTCGAGCGCAGCCTCGGCCGAAAGACTGCCGTCGATCCAATCGACGATCGTCGCGATCTGCTCGGCCGGAAGTTCCGGTTGCCTGGCCGAGCCCAATTTCATTGCAGGTCCTCCGAGCCATAACCCTTGACCGTCATGCACTCGCGCAACTTTTCCAGCGCGCGGAAGACGCGCACGTGGATCGTGTTGCGGTGCACGCCGAGCCGGCGCTGCATCGACTCGCCGTCGAGTCCGGCGTCGTAGCGCAAGCCCAGCACGCTGGCGAGTTCGGCCGGCAACCTGCGCCGGCACTCGGCGAGGGCGCCGGCGATCTCCTTGCTGGCCCCGGCGTCGGGAGTGTGTCTTGCGCCGCCGCGCTCGCGCAGCAGCGGTTCGAGGTCGTCGCGGTAGTCGAGCTTGGAGGCGCGCATCTTCTTGCGATGGTCAGAGAGGACGCCCCAGGCTCTGTATTTCAAAAAAGTGCACAAATCTTTTGGCGCCGGCGGATTGCGCGAGAGGAAGGCGAAGGTCGTGCGCTGGGCTTCCTGGACCAGATCCGCCAAGTCTGCTGCGCGAACGCCGCGCCGGGCTAGCTCGCGCTGTGCGATGCTGCAGGCCATCTCGGCCAGTTCGGC
>JANMRV010000109.1:0-3226 GCA_031388685.1 Planctomycetota bacterium | reverse complement strand
GGAATGTTCAACCACGGAGCGGGTTGGTTCGTTGACGACTTCGAGGTCTCAACGGATTGCCTGCCGCCGGCGGGCTACTGCACGGCGAAGACGAATTCACAGGGTTGCACGCCGCAGATCTATTCGACGGGCTATCCGTCGCCCAGCGCGCCGCTCGCCTTCCGCATCCGCGCGAATCAGGTCCTGAACAACAAGCCGGGACTCTTGCTGTACGGGTTCGCGAGCGCGGCGACGCCGTTCCAGGGTGGGTTTTTGTGCATCACTCCGCCGATCCAACGCATCAGCGTGGCCAACTCCGCAGGCAATCCGCCGCCCGCCGATTGCTCGGGTCAATACGTGTACGACTTCAACGATCGAATCCGCGCGGGCACGGATCCGGCACTCGTGCCTGGCGAGGGTGTCTATGCGCAGTACTGGTCGCGCGATCCACAGGCGGTTTTCGGAACCGGACTGAGCGCTGGTCTGAGCTTCGTCATCTGCACATGAGCACCCGGCCCGGACCTTCCGACGCGGATCTCGAACCGCTCTTGCACACCAAGATCTCGCGCCGCTTCGGCGTTCCGGCCGAGAGCGTGTACGACGCATTCCTCGAGCTGGCGAAGTTGCGCAGATTCCTGTACGCGACGAAGACGGGCAAGGTCGTGCGCGCCGAGCTCGATGCGCGTGTCGGCGGGAAGTTCGTGATCACCGATCGGCGCGGCGATATCGACGCCGAGCACAACGGAACATTCATCGAACTCGCGCGGCCGCGACGGATCGTCTACACGTTCTTCGTGCCGGGATACTCAAAGAGTCCTGATCGCGTCACAGTCGAGATTGCGCCGGCCGCCGGCGGTTGCGAAGTCAGCGTGACGCATGAAATGCTGCCCGAGTACGCGCCCTATGTCCAAGCGACGGTGGATGCGTACACGGAGCATCTCGAACAGCTCGAACGCGTGCTGGCGGAATAGCGCGGGCGGCGCCGTGCGCTCGGGGGGCGCAATCGCCATCGCGATGCACACCGCCGTCACGTCGCCCGAGCCGAAGGCTTCTTCTTGAACCTGGAGTGCTCAGATCACCAGGCTTGGATAGCCCTCGCCATGCACGCTCGTCCGCACCTCACGGTTCAGCGATGCGGCCCCTTCAGTCGGGACGACAACCCGGAATTCGACCCGTGCGAGCGAGCCCCGCTCAACTGAAGGCGTCCCACGCTGCGGAGCTAACCATGCCTTCACGGCCCCCGTGGGGCACATCCAGGCCGAGCATGGCAAGCACCTCCCACATGCCCGCACGCTGCCGCTACCGCCAGGCCGAGCAAGCCTCGGTGCAGTTTGCGCCGTCCCAAGCCATTTGCTGGTCGTTTGCATGGGCAGATCCCAAGCTCGTGAGTCCTTCGCAGCCACGACGTCCGGCACGGTCGTGAGCCGCGGCGTCGTGAAGCGTTCCACGGCCGCCTCGCCGGCGGCGTGGACTTCGGCGTGGTCGAGCTCCGTGGGACGGATGCCGGTGGCGAGGTTGGTGACCAGGTAGAGGGTACCGAGCTGCCCAGTCGCCGAACCGAGAACCAGGCAGGGAGGACAATCCGGGTGAGTGTTCCGTTGACTGGAATTTGACATTTTGGATGGTAGCCGTCCAAAATATCATGATGTTGATCCAAAGAGCCCAACTCCTCGCGCGTGTTCGCGAGGGACTCTCCGCACGGCCCGTAGTGGCGCTCTTGGGACCGCGTCAGTGCGGGAAGACGACGCTGGCCCGTGCCCTCATCGCCCGCGGTAAGGCCTCGTATTTTGACCTGGAGAACGCTCGCGACCAGGCGCGCCTCCAGAACCCGCGGCTGACCCTCGAACGGCTGGAGGGCTTGGTGGTGCTCGACGAGATCCATCGCCGGCCGGACTTGATGCCGCTGCTTCGCGTGCTTGCGGACCGGCGCCCCATTCGATGCCGCTTCCTGCTCCTCGGCAGCGCTTCACCGGATCTGCTGCGCGGAACGTCCGAGAGTCTGGCTGGGCGCATTCACTTCGTGGACATAGGCGGATTCACGCTCGAAGAAGTCGGGGTCGATCGGATGCGGCGGCTCTGGCTGCGCGGTGGATTTCCTGATTCCTTCCTGGCCTCGAACGCAAGAACCAGTGCCAAGTGGCGCGAGGACTTCATCCAGACCTTTCTCCAGCGCGACATTCCGCAGCTTGGGTTCCGTTTCCCCGCCGCGACCCTGCGTCGGTTCTGGACCATGGTGGCTCATCAGCATGGTCAGATCTGGAACGGCTCGGAGATCGGAGCCTCGCTGGGCGTCTCACACCATGCCGCTCGCCGCTACCTGGACGCGCTCAGCGGGTCCTACATGTTGCGATCTCTGCAACCCTGGTTCATCAACGCGGGAAAGCGTGCGGTGAAGTCGCCCAAGGTCTACTTGCGAGACAGTGGTCTGCTCCACGCACTGCTCGGCATCGACGATCAGCCCGCGCTCGAGTCGCACCCGAAGTTGGGCGCGTCATGGGAGGGGTTCGTGATCGAGCAGATACTCTCCTGGGCCGGCGACCGGGAAGCCTACTTTTGGGCCATACAGAGCCGGGCCGAACTCGATCTGCTCCTGATCCGCAAGGGTCGCCGCTGGGGCATCGAGGTCAAGTATTCCGATGCACCTGTGATGACCAAGTCGTTGCAGGTGGCGCTGACGGAACTCGAACTGGAACACGTCTGGATCGTCCACCCTGGACGCGACCGGTATCGGTTGCACGAAAGGGTCGAGTGCATCGGCTTGATTCATCTGCACGAATTGCGAGACACGCTGGAATAGTGCGCTCGGTGGCGTGCGAGTGCGAGCTGTTCTACCGGCGCAAACGTGGCTTGGACGTGGATTTCGTGATGCGAGCCGGACGTTCGGTCATGGCGATCGAAGTGAAGAGCGGCCGCGCTCCCATTGCATTGCCCGATCTCTCGGCGTTCAGTCAGGCCTTGGAGCACAAGCGCAACCTGCTCGTCGGTGGCGAAGGCATTCCAGTAGAGGATTTCTTGTCGCGTCCGTTCAAGGACTGGCTGCGCGCCTGAACTTCAGGATCGGGCCACTGTCCGGGATCAGCAGTCGGGCTCGAGGATCGCTCGCAACTTGGGCACGAGTGGGGCGAGGTCCTCCTGAATGGTCTGCCATACGATCCCGAGGTCGGCGCCGAAGTACTCGTGGACGATCAAGTTGCGCATGCCTTGCATACGCTTCCAGTCCAGCGCCGGATGGCGAGCGAGGACATCA
>JANMRV010000072.1:0-8130 GCA_031388685.1 Planctomycetota bacterium | reverse complement strand
TGGTACCGTATCCCGCGCGGCCGAAAGCGGCGGAGGCGTGACGTACCGCGACTATTCCTTCTTCTTGCGCGGCATCTTCTTGTAGGTGTCGTGGTTGGTCTTCTTGGACGCGTCCATGCTTTCGGCGACCTTCTTCGCTTCATCGAAGTTGCCGTCGACCAGCGCGATCTCGAGATCCGCGGTCGACTTGAGCATGCCCAGGATTCCCTTGCGGAAACCCGCGATGAACGCGGCCTTGTCCTTCTCCTCGATCGTGCGCAGCTTCGGCGGCGTCAGCGTCTTGGCGCTGATGCAGGCGAGTTGCAGCTTCGTCGTCAACTCCAACGCGGCGGCCTTGTCCTTCTTTTCGATCGCCGCATTCACGGCCTCGAAGTTCTTGTCGATGCCGTGCATGACTTCCTCGAGGTCCTCACCCTCCGCGGCGGCGGCCGCCTTTTCCTGGAGGGGAGCAGCCCACGAAACGGCAACGGCCGCGGACGCGAGCAGCGCGGTGAGTACCAGAGGACGCAGCGGAAGTCGGAAAGCCATAGGTAGTTGTGTTGGCAAACTCGAAGGACGGAAGGAAAGGCGCACGTCGCGCAAGGCCCGCTATTGGACGGCTCGCGCAGGGATCTGGAAAGGGGGGGGCGCTCTAGTTACGCAGGTTCAACGCAGCTTGACCTCGCCCAGAGCGGCCAGGGCAAAGGCCATTTCGTCGCTGGCCTGCTCGATCAGCTTCGCCGTGGGCTTCCCGGCTCCGTGGCCGGATCGCACATCGATGCGAATCAGTACCGGATTGTCACTCGCCTGGGCGTGTTGCAGTTCCGCCGCGAACTTGAAGCTGTGGGCCGGCACGACGCGGTCGTCGTGGTCGGCGGTCGTCACCATCGTCGCCGGATAGCTCTTGCCCGCTCGCAACCGGTGATAGGGCGAGTAGGCGTAGAGCGCTTTGAACTCCTCGGCATTGTCCGAAGACCCGTAGTCGCTCGTCCAGGCCCAGCCGATCGTGAACTTGTGAAAACGCAACATGTCCATCACGCCGACCGCGGGCAGCGCTGCGCCGAACAACTCGGGCCGCTGCGTGATCGCCGCGCCGACCAGCAAGCCGCCATTGCTGCCGCCCTGGATCGCGAGCTTGGGCTTCGACGTGTAGTGCGTGTCGATCAGATATTCCGCCGCGGCGATGAAATCGTCGAATACGTTCTGCTTTTTGAGCTTCGTGCCCGCCGCGTGCCAGCTCTCGCCGTATTCGCCGCCGCCGCGCAAATTGGCGACGGCGTAGATTCCGCCGCGCTCCATCCAGGCGATGCGCGCGGGACTGAAGCTAGGCGTCAGCGAGATGTTGAAGCCGCCGTAGGCGTAGAGCAGCGTCGGGTTCTTGCTGTTCTTCGTGATGCCCTGCTTGTACGTCAGGAACATCGGCACGCGCGTCTTGTCTTTCGACGTGTAGAAAACCTGCTCGGTGACGTACTCGCTCGGATCGAATAGCAGCTTCGGCGCGCGGAACACTTCGCTCTTGCCGCTCTCGACGTCGTAGCGGAACACGATCGTCGGCGAGGTGAAGCTCGCGAAAGAGTAGAAACTCTCGTTCTTGTTGCGCCTGCCGCCGAAACCGGACGCGGTGCCGAGTCCGGGCAATTCGACTTCGCGCGTGAATTTCCCGTCGAGCGCGAAAACCTTGACTAGCGAACGCGCGTCCTTCAGGTACGACGCGATGAAGTGCTCGCCCACCAGCGACACCGACGTAAGCGTTTCCGGCGCTTGCGCAACCAGCTCCTTCCAATTCGCGCGCGCGGGATTCGCCGTGTCGATCGCGATGATCCGGCCGCGCGGGGCGTCGAGGTTGGTGAAGAACCACATCGTCGAACCTTCGTTGCCGAGGAACGAGTAGTTCGCGTCGAAGTCGGTCAACAATTCGACGACGGCGGACTGGGGCTCGCGCAGGTCCCTGTAGAACACGCGATTTTTCGGGTCGGTCCCTTCCGAAACATCGATCACCAGGAAACGCCCGTCCTCGCTGACGGTCGGCCCGAATTGCCACTCCTTGTGGTCTTCGCGCTGGTAGACCAGCGTGTCGGCTTCCTGCGCGGTCGAGACTTTGTGGAAGAACAGTTTCTGGTTGTAGTTGACCGCCTCGAGCTCCGCGCCCTTGGCCGGCGCGTCGTAGCGGCCGTAGAAAAAGCCCGAAGCATCCGGCAGCCAGGCCGGGGAGCTGAACTTGATCCAGCCCAGCGTTTCATCGAGGTCCGCGCCTGTCTTGACGTCGCGCACGCGCCATGTATTCCAATCCGAACCGCCGTCGGAAACGCCGTAGGCGAGGTAGCGGCCGTCGTCCGAAAGGCTCGTGCCACCGAGCGCCATGGTTCCGTCCTTCGAGAGCGTGTTCGGATCGAGCAGCACGCGCGGCGTGCCGCTCAAGCCCTCGCTCGTGTACAGGACGGCCTGGGCTTGCAGGCCGTCGTTGCGCGAGTAGACGTACTGGGAGCCGCCCGATTGCGGCATGCCGAAGCGTTCGTAATTCCACAACTCCGTCAGGCGCTTCTTGATCGCCTCGCGCTCGGTGATGCGCTCCAGATAACCGAACGTGACCTTGTTCTCGGCCTCGACCCAGGCTTTGGTCTCGGCGGAGTCGGGGTCCTCCAGCCAACGATAGGGATCGGCGACCTTGGTGCCGTGGTAGTCCTCGACGACATCGCCGCGCTTCGCGTCGGGGTAGCCGGGCAGAGCCGCGGGAGTCTTCGGCGGCGCTGCTTTCGCGGGCGCAGTCATGCTCGAGTTGTTGGGAGCCTGCGCGTCGCCCGTCTGGCAGGCGACTGCGAGCAGGACGGAGGAAAGGCCGACGATGACGATCTGGATTCGCTTCATGGGGATGGGCGCGCGGATGTGAGTCCAGGGCCGCGCGCCGCGTAGGATACGCGCCTCCAAGCCGCCGCCAACCCGAACGCCGTCTCTTTTCACGCATCACGAACCCCATGGACGAATCCGAAGTCGCCGAAGCGCCCAAGCCGGCCAAGCCCGCGCCGGCCAAACCCAGCAAGGCACGCCCGTTTTTCGTGCCGCGCTCGCTCAGCGAGGCCTTCGCGACCAACGAGCGCATCAACCAGTTCCTGCTCGATGCGCTCGAGCGCAAGGTCTGGCGCGCGCCGCCGCCGTCCGGCAACGGCCGCAACATCGCGCAGATCGTCGCCCACATCCATAATGTGCGGCACATGTGGCTGGTGGTGACCGCGCCTACTATGGCGCTGCCCGAGAAGCTCGAGCGCGACAAGTGCACCAAGAAGCTGGCGCAGAGCGCGCTCAAGAAAAGTGCCAAGTGCATGGTCGAGGTCATCCGCCTCGCCGCTGAATCGCCGGACGGCCGCGTCAAGGATTTTCGGCCCGATGTGGTCGGATTTTTGGCCTACGCCATCGCGCACGAGGCGCACCACCGCGGCCAGATCTGCACGCTGGCGCGCGAGTTGGGCCATCCGTTGCCGAAGGACGTGCACTTCGGCATGTGGGAGTGGGCCAAGCGCTGGAAAGATTGCGGCTTCGAATAGCGCTCGCGGACGAGAAGTCGGGCTCCGGAAGGCTTAGACTGCGCCTGCCTCGCGCGTCCGCGGCTCGGTCACCGTGGACACCCGAGTTGCACCAGCAGCATGTGCGGATTCATCGGTATTTACGGGCCCGCGGGCAGTGACGTCGCGCTGGAAATCTACGAAGGCCTGATCGCGGTCCAGCATCGCGGGCAGGACGCGGCTGGCATCACCACGTTCACGGACTCATTCCACGTGAAGAAGGGCCTCGGCCTGGTGCGCGACGTGTTCAACGAACGCAACATGCCGCGACTGCGCGGCTCGATCGGCGTTGGCCACGTGCGCTACCCGACGGTCGGCGCGGGCTCCGACGAGGACGTGCAGCCGTTCCACATGGTCTTCCCGTTCGGCGTCGCCATGGCGCACAACGGCAACGTCACGAACTTCCTCGAGTTGAAGGAGCGCCTCGGCCTCTCCGGCGTGCGCATCGGAAGTTCCTGCGACCTCGAAGTGATCCTGTATGTCTTCGCCCGCGGCCTCGAGGAGCGCATCAAACCCGGCGGCAAAATCTTGCCCGAAGACGTTTTTTTCGCGGTCAAGAAGGTCTACGCGGAAGTCAAGGGCGCCTACTCGGTCGTGTGCATTCTGGCCGACGGCGCGATGGTCGCGTTCCGCGATCCGTTCGGCATCAAGCCGATTTGCTTCGGTGAGAAGCGCACGGAAGAAGGTATCTGGTACGCCTGCGCCAGCGAGAGCGTCGTGCTCGACGTCATCGGCTACAAGAAGACGCTCGACATCGGCGCGGGCGAAGCCGTTTACATCGGTCCAGATCGCAAGATCTTGACACGCAAACTGGCCGACAAGCCGCACCGCCCGTGCATTTTCGAACTCGTGTACTTCGCGCGCCACGACTCGATGCTCGACAATATTTCGGTCTACAAGACGCGCCGCCGTTTCGGTGAAGCGCTGGCCGAGCAATGGCGCGAATCGGGAGCTGCGTTGCCCGATGTGATCATCCCGATCCCGGACAGTTCGCGCGAGGCCGCGATGGCGATGGCGGAGTCGCTTGCGCTGCCTTATCGCGAAGGTCTGGTCAAGAATCGCTACATCGGCCGCACCTTCATCATGCCCAGCCAGATCGCGCGCGCGACCGGTGTGCGCCGCAAGATGAACACGATCCCGCTCGAGTTCGACGGCAAGAACGTGTTGCTGGTCGACGACTCGATCGTGCGCGGAACAACCTCGCGGCGCATCGTGCAGATGGCCCGCGATGCGGGCGCGCGTCGTGTGTACATGGCGATCACGAGTCCGCCGCTGGTTTCGCCGTGTCCTTACGGCATCGACATGGCGACCAAGACCGAGTTCGTCGCCAACGGCCGCAGCGTGACCGAAATTGCGACGGCCGTCGGCGCGGACTTCCTGATGTACCTCGACCGCGAGCGCATGAACGCCGCCGCCCAAGTCGGCAACCCCAAGATCGAACGCTTCTGTAACGCCTGCTTCACCGGCGACTACCCCACCGGCGACGTGACCAAGGAAATGCTCGAATCGATCGCCGGCGAACGCTGCGATTCCAGGAGCCTGGCACCCACCTGAACTGTTGCCGCCTGTTCTTCCACAGCGCCGCTGCCGGCCTAGCTCGACGTAGCCGTTGCTTTCACAGCGCCGTTGATCCGACGCAACAGTTTGGGTGGGTGCCTGGCTTCCGTACGTTTACGTTGGCACGTACGTGTCGCCGCGCCTTCGCCATCGAATGGGAAAAATCGTGCTAGGCACCTGACTTGCCGATTCGCCGGTCACTTGCGCGCGATACGCTTGGGGGCTCGCCCTCGCCATGCGCATCCTTATTACTTCCCCTGTCTTCCCACCCGACCTCGGCGGGCCGGCGGTGTATGTGCCCAGCGTCGGCCGCTTTCTCGCGTCGCGCGGGCACCAGGTCAGGGTGATCGCATTTTGTTCGGACCCCAAGCCCACGGGCTATCCCTTCGAGGTCGTTTCGATCCTGCCGGCGTCGATGCTCGTGCGCTACGTGCGCGCGTTTTTCGCCGTGCTCAAGCACGCGCCCGAGTTCGACGTCGTCTACGTCAACGAACACCTCGCATTGCTCCACGTCTTCGCGGCGCGCCTGCGCGGCAAGCCCGTCATGATGCGCATGATGGTCGATGGCGCGTGGGAGATCAGCCATCGCAAGGGCTGGATCGGCGGCGACACGATCGACGAGTTCCAGACGAAGACCTACGGCTGGCGCGTTGCCTTGATGCGCAGGCTGCAGAAACGCTGGTGGGGGAGAGCGCGGCGCATCATTGCCTGCTCCAACTATCTGCGCGGTATCGCGGTCTCGCGCTACGGCGTGAGCGGCGACAAAGTGCAATTGATCTACAACGCCTACAACGGACCGGCGCCGGATTCGGTGCGTGAAACGCAGAGCGAAGCGCGCAAGAAACTCGCGCTCGCGCCGAAGCCGCGTTATTTGCTCACGATCTGCCGCTTGATGGTCTGGAAGCGCGTCGACGGGATCATTCGCGCACTGAAGGACCTGCCCGCCGACGTCGAACTGCTCGTCGTCGGCGACGGCGACATGCTGGACGCCTGGAAGCGCGTCGCCTGGGAGCTCGGCCTCGCCGAGCGCGTACATTTTCTCGGCAATCGGCCCTACGCGGACATCCCGCTCCTGATCCGCGCCGCGGACATCTTCGTGCTCAACAGCACCTATGAAGGACTGAGCCACACGCTGCTCGAAGTCTGCGCCCTCGGCACGCCCGCGGTCGCGACGAACATCGGCGGCAATCCTGAGGTGATCGAGTCGGGAGTCAACGGCCTGCTCGTGCCGCCGAACGACCCGAACGCGCTCGCTCCGGCCATCGGCAGGCTGCTCGCCGACAAGGAACTGCAGCAGCGCTTTCGCGAGGAGAGCCTGCGTCGCATGGACCGCTTCGCGCCGGAGCGCACGTTCGGCCAGGTCGAAGCCAGTCTGCGCGAAGTCGCGGCGGGCTGAATGCGGCCCTGAAGCGCGAGCAAGTCCGCGGCACACCTTCCGCCGGCTTCCGCTACCGGCGACCGGCGGCCCGATCCGCTCGCGCCGGTTCCGGCTGCTGCACGAAGCTCATAGGGGGCTCAGTCCGGGGTCGTGCGCACGGATGGCTTGTCCCAAAGATCCGCCCGACGTCTGGGTGATCGGGAACCCGCGCATGGCGAGTAGAATCGACGCCATGGCTGGATCTCTGCGCTTCCTGCGCTGAGGAGCCTCGACGCGGCTCGAGGAGCTGGGCCAGCGCGGCAGCAAGGGGGCGCAAGGCAAGCTCTCGCCCATTTACAGTATGAAGAATCAGCACCGCACCCCAGACCTGTGGTCGACCGGGCGGGTTGCCTCCGTCCTGCTCGCGAGCTTCGCTCTGCAAAGTTGCTCCTTGCAGGGCCGGGAGACCAGCTCTGCCGACGACGTGGCGGCGGAGCCGGCCAAGGCTTTGGACTGGCTTTCGCCCGCCGCGTTCGAGGATCCGCCGGTCGAGGTGCGGCCCGGTGCGTTTTGGGATTGGCTCAACGGGTCCATCACCAAGGAGCAGATCACCAGAGACTTGGAGGCGATGAAACGCGGCGGCATGCGCGGCGCAGAGATCTGGGACGTTGCCGCTGACGCCGATCCCGACGGGCGAGTGCCGGCCGGGCCCGCGTTTCTCGGGCCGGAGTCAACACGGCTCATCGTCCATGCGATTCACGAGGCCGACCGGCTCGGTTTGGAGATCGGCAGCATTGCGTCGAGCGGTTGGAATGCAGGCGGAAGCTGGGTTCCGCCGGAGCACGCAGGCAAAGGTCTCTATCTGTCCGTCACCACGGTGACCGGCCCCAAGGAGTTTCACGCGGCCTTGGACCTCCCGACGTTGCCACAAGGCTGCCCGAAGGACGCGCAGGGCCGGCCGATCTACCTGCGCGAAGTGGCGGTTTTGGCCGTACCGCACGATCCAGCGAACGCGCTCGCCGATGTGGCCCAGGTGGTCGACCTGACGAGCAGGGTCGCCAGCGATGGCAGGCTGCAATGGGAGGTGCCGACAGGCGATTGGGACATCCTGCGCTTCGTCTGTGCCAACCACGGTCAGCAGTTGATCGTGCCAAGTCCGAATTCCGGCGGACCGATGATCG
Organism: Planctomycetota bacterium; assembly: GCA_031388685.1. Taxonomy (GTDB): domain Bacteria; phylum Planctomycetota; class UBA1135; order UBA1135; genus JADJQU01. The sequence goes on along the minus strand of JANMRV010000072.1, from coordinate 499 downwards.
ATTTCTTCGACCCGCGCGCGACCGAATTCCATATCGACCATATCGTCTCCACGATCCTCCAGGAACTGGGGCGCAAGTCCTTCGAGGGGACCAGCTTCAAGACCCTGGAGTTCGACAGCATGGAACTCGACGGGTTCACACCCTGGAACGAGCTCACGGCGGCCGAGTTCCAGCGCCGGATGGGTTATCCGGTGATCCGGTTCCTGCCCCTGCTCGCCGGCTGGAAGCTGGCGGATCAGGCCCTCCACGCTCGGTTCGTCTACGATTGGCAGAAGCTGGTGAGCGATCTGTTGATCGACTCGCATTATGTGACGGGCCGGAAGCTGCTCGGCTCCTATGGGCTGAAACTCATCGCCGAGTCGGGCGGGCCGGGGCCTCCGATCTGGGATTCCAATCCGGTGGATGGAGTCAAGGCGCTCGGGGCGGTGGATATTCTCCGCGGGGAGTTCTGGAACAGGCATCGCGGGATATTCCTCGTGAAGGAAATCGCTTCAGCCGC
>JANMRV010000063.1:0-16174 GCA_031388685.1 Planctomycetota bacterium | reverse complement strand
CCCAGCTCCTGCTTGATCTGCACACCGATGATCGAGAAAATTGTCCAGACGGCAAAGCAGATCGTGAAACTCACTGTCGACAGTGTGACAGCGTTAACCTGTTGGCCGATCGTTACATTCTGAGAGGTCATGGCACCACTTCGCCTTCATGTGATGACCCGACTGTGCGTTCACGCTGGACAGGATTCGTTGATATCGATCAAGGCGCCGTTCGGAGCCCCGGCATTTCGGCCGTTCCAGAATCCCGCCTGCGAGGTTGCCGCGGAATAGATGGACGTCGGGGTCGGGAAAACCACGTTGTTCCCAATGTCGACATTGAAGAAGGGAACTTGCGCGAAGACCTGGCCGCAGAGCATTAACGTGGCGGCGAGGCAGAGAACTGACTTTGAATTCACAAGAACGCTCCTGGAGATGGTCGGAGGGATAAGCGCCGGCCAGCGCTGCTCGACTTCGCCTGCCTTGGCCCCTCAAGAGCTGGAGGCAGCCGAGCAGCGATGGCCTCAAGCCCTAAAATCTATGACGCTTTCGTGAACGTGGCAAGCTGGGCTCGACCAAATGGGTGGCACCGTGCCGCCATGGCGGCGGGTCGGCCGCCTTGGAGTGGCGCCCATGGCCTTCTCGGCCAGAGCAGGGGTTCGCGCCACTCAGACCAGCAGTTTGCAGGCCCGACCTCAGAATCGGGCCTCCAAAATGGACGGCCGCGGCGGCCCAGCGTGGGACGCCGCGGCCACTTTCGGACGATTGCGCTTCGGCAGTGCGAAATAGGTCCGTACGAACGCTATTTCAGCTTCTCCCAGTACTCCTCGGGCATGTCGTGCGCGATTTTCAACGCACCGTTCGCGCCGCCGTAGAGCGGTTCCTCGATCTTGACCACGCGTCCGCCACCGAGACGCTTCTGCATCTCCTCCTCGATGGCGCGGTCAAGGTTCTTGATCATCGAACCGCCGCCCGCGAGCAGCACGCGGTTCTTCAACTTTTCCTGGAACTCCGGGTGGAAGCTCGCCACGAGTTGGCCAAGGCCTTCGACCATCGGTGCCACGATCGAACGGCAGGCGCTGCGCAGTTCGGCGGTCACGTCGAAGGGGGTCGGCTTGCCGTTGACCGGAAGCTGCGCGATGACCCGCGCCATTTCATCGGAAACGTCGGCGTGCTTTTCCTTGATCGACTTCACCATTTCGATCGTGAAGCTCGCGCCTGGGCAGGACTTCTTCATCAGGTCGAACAAGGTCTTGTCCACGAAGTCGCCGGCAAATGTGTTCGTCAGCTGGTCCGCTTCCTCGGGCATCGTGCCGCGCATGCGGCAGAGGTCGGTGGTGCCCGCTCCGATGTCGATCACCAGCACGTCTTCGAGCCAGTCCAGGCCGTAGGCGACCGAGAATGGTTCAGAGCACAGCATCACGCTGTCGACCGCGGAGCGCGCCGCGTCGAGAATCGCCTTCTTGTTGTGGATCGAGGCCTGCGCAGGCGCGCCGATCACGGCGTAGATCAGTTCGTCGCTGCGCGGCTGAGCCCGGGCAATGATCTCCCGGATCAAATCCTGGGCAGCGCGCATGTTGGCGGCGCTGGCCTTGTCGTCTTTCGCATCCTGCTTGATCACGCCTTCGCCCAGCGGGCGGTACAGGTCGAGCGAAAGCCGCTTCTCCAACGCCTCCTGGCCGAAGAGCACGTCCTTCTTGAGCAGTTTCTTGGCGACCACGTCCTTGGGATATCCCACGTACGAGGCGATTGTCTCGCGAACGCCGTTGGAGGCACACACCGAAGTGCGCGAGGTGCCCAGGTCGATGCCGAGGTAGAGGACGCCCTTGTCCTTCTTCGGTGCCTCGGGTGCTTTGTCCTTTTGAGTCATGGGTGCTTGCCTGAATTCGTTGGAGCGATTTTGAAAAGTGGATCAAACAGCAGCCGACGGCGTCGAGAGCGCTGCTCTCAAACTCCCGGCGCCTGCTTGGAAACGGCGTTCTTCAACTCGAGATTCGCCTGGAAGATCTTCTGCATCAGTTCCTTTTTCAAGGACTGTGCTTCGTCGAACGGCGAGAGACCTTGGACGCCCTTGTACTTCGAGGCCAGCCCCGTATCGACGCCCTGGACCGAAGCCAAACGCGCCAGATCGGCTTCGGTCTTGCCGAGCATCTCGTTCAGCTTGGAGATCCGGCGTTCCAGATTCTCGATCGTGCGCTGGTACTCCGACTCGCGTTCGCCGCTCAGCGCGGGCGGCAACTCGGGAAGTGCTGCTGCGGACGGCAGCGCTCCGCGAACGCCGTTGGCGAAGATGCGCATGCCCTCGACGTAAGGCTGCTGCGCCGGCGAACTCGGATCCTGTCCGAACAACGCGCCCGGACTCGGCGAGGGCGTGGACACGCCCCTGGGAAGATCGCGTTCGGCGCGGCGCTGGAACCAATCGTAGAGTTCGGTGTGAACGTAGCGGTCGCCGCCGCCTTGAAGCGCTACGTCGAGCCCGGACTCGGCGACCGAGAGCAGCGTCTCGTAGAATAGTGCCGGAATCGGACGGGCCGTCTGGTTGTGGGAACCGCCGATCGCGAGCGAGATGCGCACGCTGCGACCATCGGACTCGAACTTGAGCTTGCGGGCTGCGTCCAGCAGCCGCTTGGCCAAGGCCCCTGCACCGAGCCGCGGCGTATGCGGAATCATCACCAGCAGGCGATCGTCCAGCATGACACCGAGCAGGTCGCTGGCGCGCGTCTCGGAGCGCAACAGCTCGCCCAGCGCGCGCAGGATCGTCTCCTTGCACTCGACACCGTACAGGTCGTGAAGGCGCTCCAACCGGTCGACGGCGATCAGGAAACAGGCCAGCGGGTACTTGTAGCGTTGCGCGCGCTCGAACTCGACCCGCATCAGGCGCCGGACATCTTCCGCTGAGAAAAGACCGCCCTGGGTCGTGCCGAATTCGGCATGAGCGACGTTCTGGCGCTGAGCGAGGTCGTCGGATCGACGGAACGGCGTCATGGATCTGGTTTCAGTGCGAAGCGGACGGGGACAGCTAGAATTTAGCGCGCTGGACCTCCAGTTGCACTCGCGCAATCCTGGGAGATGGATCGGCGTTTCGAAGCTCAGATCTGGACTTGGCCGCGCAAGGACGTGGCCCGCTCCACAAAGGCCCCGAAGGCGTCCGGCTTCACCCTCAGGGTATCGCGGGCCAAGGCCGTGAGCAGCGGCAGCGCCGCGCCAAAACCGGGCGTGTTGATCCGATAGGCGAGCTGATCGCAGAGCGCGACCAGCGCCGTCGCAGGGTGGGTCAAAATTTCGCTGCGCGGGCCGTGGCAGTGGCGGATCGCGTGGCTGACCGAATCGGGGAACTGCCAGCGCTTGGCCACCAGGGCTCCGACCTCGGCGTGCGTGAACGACAGGATTCGTTCCTCGGCGAGGTGAACCGCCTCACCGGTCTGTCTCGCGACCTGATAGACGGCCATGTACTCTTCGCGCAGTGAGTCCAGCATGACAGCCTTGCCGACGTCGTGCAGCAAACCGCACGTGTAAAACTCCTCGGGGGCGATCTCGCACGAAATCGTCACGCGTCGGGCCAGGTCCTGGCACAACTGCGCGGTGAAGACGGAATGCACCCAAAGCTCGTGCAAGTCGAGGTCGAACTTGTGGCTGAGGTGCTCGTAGCGGCCTATGACCGAGGCCTGAAGCGCAATGTTGCCCAGCGAGCGCGCTCCGATCACGGTCGCGGCCTGCTCGGGCGTGACCGCGGGTTTCGCCAGGCCGTAATAGGCGCTGTTGGCGATTCGCAGCACAGTCGCGGTGATCGCGGGATCCTGAGCCACCACCGCGCCGATGTCTCCGATGCGCACCGTCGGATCGTTGACCATCGCCGTGATCCGAGTCACAGCCTCGGGCAGGGACGGAAGCGTGATCTTTTCGCTGAGACGCTTGTGGGCTTCCTGTAGGCTCATCGAGTCGCGGTCCCGGGGGAGCGTCGGGACGGGGCGGAGCGGGGATATCGAACGCCGATCGCTCCGCAGTTGAGCAATCTTGAAACAAGCCCGCGCAGCGGATGACCTCGGGAGCGGGCCGACGCTAGGCTTCGAAGCTGAGGGAAGATGCCGGCATGAAATTTCTGCAGAGTCTGACCATCGTCTGGATCGGCCTGCCCGCGGCGGCCCAGGTCCCCGCTCCTGCGCAGCGAGAACACATCGCCGCCGTCTCCAAGGCGCACGATCCGCGCGCGGACTACGATGTGCAGGCCTATCGGATCGATTTGAAGGTGGATCCAAAAGCCGAGCAGATCGACGGGGTGGTGGCCGTCGACGCAGTGGCCTTGGTGGATGGATTTCAACACGTGCGCCTCGACCTCGCGGCCAACCTGAACCTGTTCGGCGTGGCCGCTGACGCAGCGGAGAACAACCTCGGCTATCGCGGGAGCTTGTCCGGCGAGGTTTTCGTGTTCACGCGCACAGCTGATTTCATCGACATCCAATTGCCCAGGCCGCTGCGCAAGGGCACGGCTTGGCATGTCGCGCTGCACTACGGCGGAAAGCCCGCGAGCGCCAACGACTTCGACGGGTTCCACTGGGCGAAAACACCTGACGGAAAGCCATGGATCTCGACTTCGTGCCAGGGATCGGGCTCGCACAGCTGGTGGCCTTGCAAGGATTCGTTCTGGCATCCCGAGGACAAACCGGAACGGGTCGAGATGAACATCAGCGTGCCCAATGACTTGACCGCGGTCTGCAACGGCAGATTCGAGGGAGGTTGGATTTCCTCCCATGGCGGTGATAACGGATTCAGCTGGGTTCACGACTACCCACTCGAGACCTATTCCGTCGCGCTCAACATCGCGCCCTACGTCCACGTGCACCAGGAACTCGCGCTCGACGGCCTCGAGGAATTCGGCGGCAAGCTCGACTTCGACTACTACGTGATCCCAGGACACGAGGAGCGCGCGAAGCTGCAGTTCCAGGACGTGCCGAAGATGCTCGCGGCCTACACCAAGGCCTTCGGCCCCTATCCCTTCCCGAAGTCCAAGTTCGCGCTGGTCGAGACGAGTTTCTGGGGCATGGAGCACTCGACCGCCGTCGCCTACGGTTCGAGTTTTCCGGCTTGGTGCAAGCAGACCGGAGAGACGGATCGCTACGCGAGCCGAAATCGCTTCTTCGACTACATTCTCATCCACGAATCCGCCCACGAGTGGTGGGGCAATGCTGTCTCGGCGGCCGACTGGGGCGATTTTTGGATCCACGAAGGTTTCGCGACCTACGCCGAAGGCGTGTACCTCGAGTTCACCGAGAGCGCGACACGCGCCGAGGAGTTCTTCGAAACCCAGCGCCGCAGCGTCGCTGCCTCGAGCCGCCTGTACTCCGGCAAGGGCACGAACTCAGGCGAGGCCTACAACGGCATGATCTACAGCAAGGGCGCTGCGGTGCTGCACACGCTGCGTCAGTACGTCGCCGACGACGAAGCGTGGTGGCGCTGCTTGAAAAATTTCAATCTGGCCTTCCGCTACAAGAACGCGACGACCGATGACTTCCGCGCTGTGCTCGAAAAGGAAACCGGACGCGACTGGAAAGAGTTCTTCGACGAATGGGTCTACGGCAGCGGCTATCCCAGCGTGGAGGGCAAGCTGAAGGTCGACGGCACGGCAATTCTCGTCCAGGCGAACTCTGGCGGCGGCGCGGGCCTTGGCTTTCACGTTCCGCTCGATCTCGCCTGGACCGAAAACGGCGTCGCTCAGTCGCAGCGCGTCTGGCTGCGGCCGGGCGCGAACCAGTTGCGCATCGAGCGCACGAGTGCGCCCAAGGAAATCCGCACGCCGCTGCTCGAGCGTTTGCTCGGCCGCTACTCCGTGGAGCTCTTACGCTGAGAACGCAGGTCGCATCCCGCTCGTGCGCCCTGCGCGCCGCGCTGTGCGCCGTCGTATGCCTTGGTGCCGCGGCGAATTTCCAAGGGCAAAGCCCGCTTCAGGTGATCTACAACGACTCGCCGCTGGAGTACTTCGGCTACGGCGTGGCGAGCTTTTCTGACGGCGACGGCGACGGCGTCGAGGACTTCGCGGTTGCGATCCCCGGCGACAACCAGCGCGGCCCGCTCTCCGGCGCGGTGAAGATCTACAGCGGCCGGCCGGCGCACGAACGCTTGAATCTTCAGGGCAGCGCTCCTGGCGATCTCTTCGGCAGTTCGATCGCGCGCGTGCCCGATCTCGATTGCGACGGCATCGACGAATTGATCGTCGGCGCGCCGGGAGCTTCGCCCAACGGCCGCTCCAGCGGCGAAGCCATCGTCTTTTCAGGCGCGGATGCGCGCATCCTCCTGCGCATCCCCGGCCAGCACGCCGGCGACGAATGCGGCGCCGCAGTCTGCGCCGTGGGCGATCTCAATGGCGACCAGATCTCGGAAATCGCGGTAGGATCGCCCGGAGCGCGCGAACACGGCTGGAACTCCGGGCTCGTGCGCGTGTACAACGGCGCGGACCTGAACGTGCTGTTCAGCTTCAGCGGTGCCGGCTTCGGCGAACGCTTCGGCGCAAGCCTCGCCGGCCCCGGCGACATGGACGGCGACGGGATTCCAGAAATCGCGGTCGGCGCTCCCTGCCCGCAGCTCGCGCGCCCGGGTTACGTGCATTGCTTCAGTGGCGCGGACGCGTCGATCCTGTTCACGCTCGGCGGCCGGCACACCTGGGAGTTGTTCGGTGCCTCCCTCGCCGCCGTCGGCGATAGCAACGGCGATGGCCATGCGGACCTGCTGGTCGGTGCTCCGGTATCGCGCTCAGGCGTCGCTGGAATCATCGACGCCGTCGATCACGCCTGTGGCGCGGCGACGCTGATCTCCGGGGCGAACGGCACGCGGTTGTTCGGCCTCGCCTCCGACGAGAGCGAGGATCGATTCGGAGCTTGGGTCTCACTAGGCCCCGACCTCGATGGCGACGGCCATGCCGACTTGCTGATCGGTGCAAGTCAGGCGCTGCGCCCGCGCGCAGGTTACGTGCGCGCCTACAGCGCCAGGACCGGACAAATGCTGCGCACCTGGACCGGCGCCGGTTCAGGCGATCAGTTCGGCGCCTGCTTCGCCAGCCTGAAGTCTGCCAGTGGTTCGCCGCTCTTGGTCGTCGGTTCCCCCACCGCAAGGAACATCTCGCGCGACGACGCCTCGCGCGGCGGACCGGTCGGCAGCGTGACGTTGATCGAGTTCGCGGACGGGCCGCGCTGACGGATTCAGGGCACCAGCCGCAGCACGTCGAAGACACACGCGCCGCCGGGGATCAGCGTGTAGGTCAGGACCAACTCGGCGCGACCGTCGTTGTCGAGATCGGCGGATTCCATTTCCACCAACTCGGCCGTTTCCGCGGGGCGGATCGGGAATTGCGCGTTGCTCGGCTTGCCGCCGGTCAGGACCGCAGTGCGCCGCTCGGCGAGTCCCCCCAGCCAGCCTGCGATGCGGTCGATGTCCCAGACGCGCTGCTGATCCTCGAACAACAGCTGTGCGAGCAGTTCCTCGCCATCGATCGAGCGTTCGTCCTCGGATTCACCGGCGTTCGCGAGCCACAGCTCCAGCTGTTTGCCGTCCGAACTGGCGAGCAGCACGTCGCGCGCGCCATTGCCGTCGAAGTCGCCCCACTCGCTGCGGCGGAAGCGCGCGCCGATCTCCTCGAAGCGTTTGAGGAACGACTCCGGGTTGCGGATCAGGCGCAGGATGGCCGGCAGACGCACGGCGAGTTCGGCGCGCTTGGACGGTTTGGTCTCGAAGGTCCGGCCATCCTTCGAGAGGTAACCGGCGGCGCTGATCTCGATGTCCCACTCTCCGAAGATGCCGCGCACCAGGGCGGCGATAGTCGGGACCTGGACCTTGACCAACAACAGGTCCGGTAGGAGGTCCGCGTCGAGGCGCATCAACTGCAGTGCCGTGATGTCGTCCGCGGTCTTGAAAATCATCGAGGGGTTCGTGAACTGCGGCCCCGCCGAAGTCCCATGGAAGACCCAGACTTTGCGCCGGTGGACGATCACGAAGTCGGGGATTCCATCGCCGTCCAGGTCGCGCATCTCGTAGGTTGCCTGGTCGCCGACGGCGAGCGTGTGGCCCGGACGCAATTCCGCCTTCTCGATCGTGTCGCGAAAGATCTTCAGATCGACCGACACGCTCGGCGCTTCTGGAAAGCTGGCGTCAGCCGCCTGCAGGTGGAAGGCCCGCACGGATCCCTCCGAAACCAGGAGGTCAGCGCGGTCGTCCCCATTCACGTCGCGGGCAACGATCGAGGGAATCGAGAACGAAGCGGAAAGCACGTCGGAAAGCGCCCGCCCTTCCGTCTGCGCGCTGCGATTGACCTCGACGGCAAGACTTGCCATCTGCGTGAACGTCGGCCAGGGCGAAGTGCCCGCCGCGCCCGTTGGCGCAGCGCCTGCGAGGAACAGTTTCAGGCGGTCCGCACTGGGCACGACCAGATCCGCGCGGCCGTCGCCGTTGACGTCCTGGCAAACGTCAACGAAGCGCGGAGCGCCGACACGCAAACCGTGCGAGGCGCGTTTCGCCAGCAGCACGCTCTCCGGCGAGAAGGACGCTCCGTCGCGCGGATGGACACGCGTGTCCTTCGCTCCCATCACGATCAGGTCGAGGCCCGGGCGATCGCCGAGCTTCGCGAAATCGACCAGCGCGCGGGCAGGATCGGCAAGTTTGACGGCGGCGCGCGGATCGAGCGCAAACACGAACTTTCCAGTTTGCCTGGCGGGCGCTGCAAACACACACACCTCACCGCGAACGCCAAGCAGCACGAGTTTCGCGGCGCCACGCTCACCCGCGGCGTCGAGGTCGATGAGCCGGTGATCGCTGACTTCGAAGTTTGGCGCCAGACTCTGGGCCAGTTCGAGCCGCTCGCCGGATTGCGCGAGCGCGCACAGCGCACAGGCAGACAGAAAGAGGCTCATGGGAACCTGATCAGCCTGACCTGACGTTCCTCGACCACGCCGATGTCACTGACAGCGCGGTCGGTTCGCGCCAGCAGAAAAATCTCCGCCTTGGCCTGGATCGCGGTCTCGTACAAAGGCTTGGGATCCAGCTGCCAGCCTGCTTTCGCGCGCCGCATGCCGAGCAGGCTCAGTTTCTCGGGCTCGCTGCGCACGGCAAGGTCACTGATGCGGTCGCCGTCGAGGTCGCCGACAAAGCGCAGGGTCAGATCGAAGTCGCTGATGGGAATCTGCACGCGCCACGAAAGCGTCGGCTTCTTGGCAAATTCGCCGTTCTCGTTTCGGTAGACCAGCACGTCGGCATCGACCGTCTCACTCGACGCGGAGCGCAATTGATCGATCAGATCCGGCCGCACCGTGCGCACGAAAAGGTCGGGCCGCAGGTCGCCGTCCAAGTCGTCGAAGTACGCGCCGATCCCGAAACCGCCGAGCACCAAGAGCTGTTGCGGAAGGCCCTTGGGTCCGAACAGCGGCGCGGCTTCAGTCTTCGCGCCGTCGCCGCGACCCTTGCCCTGCACGAACAACAGGATCTGCGTGCGCACGTCGTCGGAACGCTTGTCCCCGGCCAGGATCGCCAAATCGGAATGACCGTCCTGGTCGGCGTCGATCACGTGCGCGGAATAGGACGCGTCCAATTTTCGTTCGCGGTCCGCGGGTACGGGAAGCGGGAACGCGCGCTGGGGCTCGGGCCAGAATCCGCCCTCCTTGGTCTGCAGCCAGACCCACATCGTGCGCACGCCCTGAGCCTGAACATCCAGCCGTCCGTCAGCATCAAAGTCGGCGAGTTGCGGCGCGGGGACTTCCTCGGAAACCGACAACAGGGTGCGCGCGCGCGTCTGTGGGGTTCCGAAGGAGATCTCAATTTTCTCGTCCTTGCCGGCTTGATCGTCGCGGCCCGAGGAGATCGAGCCGCCGAACTGATTGTCCTCGGCACTCGGAGCTTCCTCGGGCAGGCGCAGGTGGATCAGCGCGGAAAACGAATTCGGCTGGTCTGACTTCTGAGGCACAGCGCGCGCGATCGCATAGCCGGATGGCTCGGGCAGGACGAGATCCATTGCGCCATCGCGATCGAAATCGACGAGCCCGGCGGAAAACGCAAAACACTCCTCGGGATCGGCGAGTTGCCAGAGCAGGTCGCACTCGACCAGCCGCGCGAAACGCCGTTCGACGGCCGCGTAGGGCCGGCAGAGAAACGCGCCGCGCGCGCTGAACAGGATCAGTTCCCTCCCGGCGTTGGACGGATCGACTTCGCCGATTGCGAAGGCGACCACGTCGGGTGTGAGTTCGACCAGCGCATCCGAGGCGGCAGCAAACGTCGGCAGCCTGGGATCCTTGCGCGCGCGGTAGCAGACCAGTTCGCGTCCGCCGGCAGTCCGCGACAGCCCCAAGACCAGATCGTCTTGCCCGTCACCGTCGAGATCGCCTTCGAGAGCGCTGTGGACCGCGCGTTCGCCGCCCACATCCAGGACGCTGACCACGGCGCTCTTGCGACCGTCCTGCGCCGGCGCGATCAAGGCAGCCCATGCGATCCAGGCGATCAAGAGCCGAGTTCCTCGAGTTGATCCGAGTCGCCGCCTGAGAACTTGATCAGCCACAACAGGCGCACGGCCCACGCGGCACGCGTGGATTCGTAATGGAACAAACCGAACAGGAAACTGGTCTCGGTCCCGGTGCGCGTGTGCTCGTAGGTGAACACGAGCGGGATCGAGAACTCGCTGAGCTCCTGCTCGCGTTGCGAAAGCGGCGCGCGAAGCTTCAACGCCACGCCGGCACGCTGCACGTCGAGCTCGAGCTCTGCGCCCGGCTTCGCGCCGCGAATGCGCTCGATCAACACGTCCGGTGCGCCAAGCGGCTCGCCGTCGACCGCCACGATCAGGTCCCCGAAGCGCAGATCCGCCTTGCGCCAGGGACTGTCGCCGGAAAGGCCGACGATGACGGCACCTGCCCCCGGTCCCATTCCCGCCTTGCGCGCCTCGACTTCCGTGGCGCCGCGGACCACGATCCCGGCGCGTTGATCCTCGCGCAAACGCGCGACTGCGATGCGCTCCGCCGGCCGGTAACGCGCGGTCATGAGCAGCCGGGTGCGCTTGGTCGCGCCGGCGCGGTCGAGGTTGACTTCGATCTCGCTGCCAGCGGCCGACTTCAATTCCAGATCGCGCCATTCCGACGGCCAGGAGAGGTCCTGCTCGGGACCATCGGGCAACACCCGCGCGCTGAGCAGCAGGTCGCCTGGAACGATGCCCGCCTGCGCCGCGGGTGAATTCTCCACGACACGCGCCACGGCAATTCCTTCCGGCGCCTCGAGCAGCGCATCGAGACTCGCGCGCGCATCCGCCACTTCGATCCCAGAGAAGGCGCCTGGGTCGAGCGCGGCGCGTTCGAGTTCGTCGCTGGGTTCGACCAGCAGCGCCGGCGGTTCTTGCATGGCCGCGAGCGGTGGCGACTGCTTCGGAAGCTCCGCGGCGCAGCCGAACAGGCCCGCGAGCACGACGGCGAGCGAGCAGTGAATCAGGCTTGAACGGATCATGGCAGACTCTTGCGCCGAAGGGCGAGGACGGAGATCGCGAGCGCGACGGCGAACCAGGTCAGCGGCGTACTCCATTGTGTTGCCGCGCCCTGGAAGACGGAACTGGAGATGCCCTGGGCGAGGTCGGAGTAGTAGGCCAGGAACGAGGTGTCCCCCAGCGGCGAAGGCAGATGCGCCGAAAGCAGCCATGGTTCGCTGCCGGTGCCGCGTGCGATGGTGCGCGCCAGGTCCGTGAACACGAAGATCCCCAGGCCCAGGGCTAGTGCCAGCGCGCCGCTGCGAGCCAGCGCCGACGCGCACACACCTACGCCGGTCCAGGCCAGCAGCGGAGCGATCGGCGCGAAGAGTGCGCGCGCAAGATCGCGCCACAAGTCGCCGGCGGGAACCAGTTCGAAGCGCTGGCCGTCGGGCAAGAGTTCCGTGACACCGCGGAATTCGAACCAGCACATCGAGCAGACGACGGCCACGGCCACGAGCACAAGGTAGGTCAGGAGCGTGAACAGGCACAGCGCCAGCGCTTTTCCAATCACAGCCTGCCAGCGCAGCACAGGGCGCAGCAACAAATTGCGCAGGGTCCCATGGGCGTATTCGCCGGCCAGCGTCTGGCTGCTGATGCCGACGAGAACGGCGGCACACAGCGGCAATCCCGCCTGCAGGGACTGAGCCAGCGCCTGAAAAGCCGTCACGTCGGTCGCACTCGCGAGTTCGCCGCGGGCCACGAGCCGCGCGGCTTCCGCAGCACGCGAATGATTGCGCCACAGGTCGATCACCGCGAGCAGCGCCGGAAGCGCGAGCGCCAAGAGCAACGAACCCTTCGACCAGGCGCGCGCCAACTCGTAGCGCACCACACGTGCGATCGGCGCAGCGGGCGCGCGAATTTCGGCGGGCGCGCCGCTTGTGGCAACGATCGGCCGCACCTGCGCGGCGGGCTCGGCCTTACCAACGCCGCCCGGGCCTGCAGCCGCGTGACGCAAGTAGAGTTCCTCGAGCGTCACCGGATAGGGCATGAAGCGCGTCAGCTCCACGCCCGCGCTGACCAGTTCGCGCAGCACCTGCGCGGGATCGCGAGCGTTCAATTCAAAGACCAGCGCCCCCGTGCCGTGCTCAGCTTCCAGCGCACGGCGCTGATCGTGCACATCGGCGCGGAACGAGAGCTTCAGGTGCGCGCCGGCGCGCTCGAGCGCGGCAGTGTCGCGGCTGACGAGCAAGTAGCGTGTCGCAGTGTCGGCCAGCAAGTCGCCGGCGCGGCCGCTGACCAGCAACTTGCCGCGCTGCAGCACGGAGATCTTGTTGCACAGACCGGAGAGCTGCGCGAGTTGGTGACTCGAGACCACCACGGTCAGCCCCTCTTCGCGTGTCAACCGAAAGAGCAGCGCACGGACCTCGGCAATGCCCTCGGGGTCGAGTCCGTTGGTCGGTTCGTCGAGCAGCACAACCGAGGGCTTTCCGATCAACGTCTGCGCGATGCCCAGGCGCTGTCGCATGCCTTGCGAGAAAGCGCGCACGGGTTTCTTCGCCACCTGCTCCAGTCCGACCACGCCCAGGAGCCGACGGGCCTCGAGCCGCGCCTCGCGGGCGCCCATGCCGCCAAGGCGCGCGAGCCAGGCCAGATTGGTTTCTGCATCGAGAGTGCCGTGAAAACCCGGCGTCTCGATCAGCCCGGCCAGCCTGGAGCGCGCTTCACGCGGAAACCGCGCGGCGTCGAATCCGTCGACCGTGACGCTGCCCTCGAAGTTCGGGTCGAGCCCGAGCGCAATTCGCATGGTCGTGGTCTTGCCGGCACCGTTGTGTCCCAGGAAGGCGTGGCAGTCCCCGCGCTCGACGCTGAAGGAGACGCCGTCGAGGACGGTGGTCGCGCCGAAACGGCGCGTAATACCTGCGAGCTCGAGAGACATCGGTCGGCGAGGATTCTCCCATGATGGGCGAGGCGATTCCAGCGCGGCATCCTCCCGGATGCACTGTCATGCACTGTCATGTTCAGGCCAGGAAAGACGCTCGAGCGGAGCGTCGGCCGCTCGTCGTGGCCGAACCCACGGGTAGACTGCCGCCCACGCCACGACGGCGCTTCAGATGCACCGCCATCCCTCGCAAAATCAGGCCCCGCTCGAAGCGCGGGCCAGCGCAACGACGGGGCGCGCGCCGCGAGTCGCGATCGAGTCCTCCACCGGACGCACGATTTCGATCGCCGGGCGCGAGTTTCTTTTTTTTGGCGGCTGCAGCTATCTGGCCCTGGCGCAGGACCCGCGCGTGGTCGCCGCCCTGTGCGCCGCCGCGGCGCGGCACGGCATCTCCAGCGGGGCTTCGCGCGAGACCACCGGGAACGTCTTCGAGCACGAGGCGCTGGAGCGCGAACTTGCGCAGGCGCTCGAACTCGAGGACGCGCTGCTCTTGCCCGAAGGAGCCACGGCGAATCTGGCCCTCGGCGAGTCGCTCGAGGGAGAATTTCCACTGGCCCTCGTCGATGGCGAATCCCATCCGACCGTCGCGATGGCCGCGCGCCTGGGAAGTCCCAAGGTCGAGGCCTTCGCGAGCGCGGCCGGTCCGATCGATCGGATCCGCTCGACCGAAGGCGACGTTGCGATCTGGACCGACGGCGTGTTTCCGTCGTCCGGCCGCGAAGCCGCATTGAAGGAATTGCTCGCCAGCCTTGCTCCCGGTCGCGGATGCCTGATCGTCGATGACTGTCACGGATTCGGCGTGCGTGGAGCACGCGGACGCGGCTCGCTCGAAGCTTGCGGCATCAACGATCCGCGCCTGATCGTCACGGGCACGCTTTCGAAGGCCCTGGGAACGTACGGCGGTTTCGTCGCAGGCACGCGCCGGCGCATCGCGGCCGTTCGCGAGCGCTCATCGCTGTACCTCTGCACGACGCCGCTCGCGCCGCCGTTGGCTGCCGCGGCGCGCAGCGCACTCTCGATTCTCGTCTGCGACACAGATCGGCTCGCGGCTTATCGGGGCAGTGTGCGCGAATTTCGGAATCGCTTGGGCGCGATCGGCGTGCCGCTCAAGCCGCTCGAGTTCCCGGTCGTCGCGTTCGAACTCGATCCGCCCGAGCGCATGCGCCGCGTCCACGAAGCTGCGATGAACGAAGCCGTCTGCCTGCCGCTGATCCACTACGCGGGCGGCGGCCCTGACGGTTTCTTCCGCATCGTCTGGAACGCCGCGCACACGCGCGCGGACCTCGAACGCCTGGTCGACGTCCTGCGACGCGCGCTGGAGTCCGCATGAAACGCGAGCTTGCGATCCCCGCGCCGGCGTTGATCGCGCTGGCGCGCGAATTCGGAACGCCGCTGTACGTCTACGACGCAGCGACGATTCGCGCGCGTGTGCAGCAACTCGCCGGCTTCGACCTGATTCGCTACGCGCAGAAAGCCAATCCTAACCTTGCGATCCTGGCGCTGCTGCGCAGCCTGCGGGTCGCGGTCGACGCCGTGTCGTCGGGCGAAATCGCGCGCGCGTTGCGCGCAGGCTTCGAACCCGACGAGATCGCCTACACGGCCGATCTTTTCGACGCGGGCGCGCTGCAATGGATTGCGAGCAAGAATTTGCGCGTCAACTGCGGCTCGCTCGACATGCTGCCGGCACTTGCCGCCGCGCGCGCCGGCGCGCAAGTCGTGCTGCGCGTGAATCCAGGTTTCGGCCACGGCCACGATGTGCGCGTGTCGACCGGCGGTGAGACCTCCAAACACGGAATCTGGCACGAACAACTCGAACTGGCCATCGATACGGCGCAAGGCCTGGGGCTTCGCGTCAGCGGATTGCACGTGCACATCGGCTCAGGCAGCAACCTCGAGAACCTGACGCCGGCCGCGCGGCTCTTCGAAGCTGCCGCGCCGCGTTTGCGAGACAGCTTGCGCAGCCTGTCCGCGGGCGGAGGCATCCCGGTCGCCTATCGCGAGGGCGAGCCCGAATTCGACATCGCAAGCTACGCGGCGGCTTGGCAGCGCGCGCGCGATCGCGCGAGCGACAGCGTGGGCCGGCGCTTGAGGCTCGAAGTCGAGCCCGGCCGGTTCTTGTTGGCTGAGAGCGGCGTGCTCTTGACCCAAGTGCTCGGCAAGAAGCAGAGCGGCGCAGTCGACTACACGCTGGTCGATGCGGGCTTCAATACTCTGCTGCGTCCGGCGATGTACGGCGCCTACCACCGCATCGAGGCACTGACTTGGCTGAGCGGAGAAATTCGGCCGACGGTTGTCGCCGGCCCGCTTTGCGAAAGCGGCGACGTGTTCACGCGCACGAAGGACGGCGCCCTCGATCCGCGCAAGCTGCCGGAACTTGGCCGCGGCGATCTGCTGGCGATTTGCGATGTCGGCGCTTACGGAATGAGCATGGCCAGCCGCTACAACTCGCAACCGCTGCCGGGCGAAGTGCTCGTCGAAAACGGAGTCGCGCGATTGATCCGCCGTCGCGAGAGCCTCGACGAGCTCATGGATCACGAGCTTCGGCTCTGAGCCGCGCCGCCCGCGGCGCAACTCAGACGTCTTCGAGCGCCAGCGCCAATGCGCCCAGGGCCGGAGCCGCGCGCAGCGCCGATCCGACCAGACGTCCGGGGCAGAGTGCGCCGTCCGACAGCCAGAGTTCGCGCACAGCCGCGGACGTTCGCGCGCGAAGCTGTACGAGCAGCGCGGCGCGCGCGGGCGACGCGAAACACGACTCGAGCCTTGGGTCGAGAAAGAACTGTCCCAAGCGCTGTCCGACCACCACACGTTCCAGGCACACACCGTGCGCGTTCTGCACGGAA
>JANMRV010000024.1:0-7059 GCA_031388685.1 Planctomycetota bacterium | reverse complement strand
CGACGCTGCCCGCGGGCAGCATCGAAGTTCCGCCCGGCGCCAAGGAAGTCGACTTCCCACAGCTGTCGCAGACCCTGCAACCTGGAAAGCTCGCGCTCGCGCTCGAGGCGAGCGCGCAAGTCGCAGGCCGGCGCGTCGAAGCGCGCGACGCAATGATCCTCGACGTCGCGACCTGGGGCACGGAGTTCAGCGCCACGCAGAGCGGCGCGCTCACTTCGAGTCTCTCGTTCGAGCTTCAACTCCCGAGTGTCCGCAAGTACACGAACCTCGCGCTTGAACTGTCCGTGGGGCCGAGCCTGGACGCCGTGCTGGTCAATGAGGCACTCGGTTTGCGCCGTTACGTGACTTTCCGCGGACCGACCAACGATTCCGCCTCCACGGCGGCCGAACTCCTCGGCGCGGCCGAGGTGCTCGCGCAACTTGCGCGCAGCGGCCGCGATTCTTCCACGGAGTACGGCCGTGTCCGTGAACGTGTGCAGCAACTTTGCGCCGCGCTGATCTCAGCGCAAGACCCCCAACAGGGCTGGCGTTCAGAGTGGAACAACAGCGATCAGCAAAGCGATCTAAGCGCCTGGGCGATGCTCGCGCTGGACGCCGCGCAGGGCAGCGGCATCAGCGTGGCACAAGACTGCCTCGAAGCCGGAATCGCGGCTCTCGATCGCATGCAGCGCGCCACGCAGAGTGACGAACGCAAGGCTCTCTTCCAACACGCGCTCGCGCGCTTCGGCCGCGGCGATTACGGCGCGCTCAATCGCCTGCACCGCATGCGCAACGAACTCTCGACCGCCGCGTTGGCGCACACGGCATTGGCACTGGTCGAACTCGATCGACTGCCGATGGCCAAAGAAATCGCCGCGGTGATCGAGTCGCGCAGCGTGTTCGATCCGGCGAAACCGGAATTTGGCGGATGTTTCAGCGTCGACAAGAACCTGCCCTGGTCGCGCTCCAGGGTCGGCACGGCCGCAGTCTGCGTGCTCGCACTCGAGGCAACGGCGCCGAAGTCGCCGCAGCTTTCGAGCGGCGTTCAATACCTGATCGCACATCGGCCCTGGAGCGATCCACGTGCGAACGGCATCGCACTCGCCGCCCTCGCGCGGCATGCGGGGATGACCCTGCCGCAGCAGGAACGCGTCGAAGTGACGGCTTCGATCGCCGGTGGCCCGGCGCAGCTTCTCGACTTGACCAAGGAGGGTTCGCTGCTCCTTGCGCTACCTGCGACGTCGGCCGGCAAGGTCCGGGTCGATCTCGCGCTCAAGGGCCGCGGCGCGCCGCACTACGTCGCGATCCTGCGCGGCTTCAGCAGCGAGGTGAGCGAACTCGCCGCGCGACCCTTCAGCATCCGCGAACGCGCCGTCCAGGCGCCTGCGCCGCTGTGGCGCGGCAAGCCGGTTGCGGTCGGCTTCACGAGCGTTCGCAACCGGCGCGAGCAATGGTCCAATCGCGTCCTGAATCTCGCGCGCGGCACGAACGCCCAGGCGTACGTGACCATCCAGCGCAACGAGACTCGCCCCAACGATTTCGACGGCGACTGGCTCGTGTTGGAAATCCCCTTGCCCGCCGGCGCGCGAGTCAGGCCCGGTTCCGTGACGGGCAGCAGCACCGGCTCGCAGGTGCTGTCCGATCGGATCGTGGCATACATCCCGCCCGACTCGAATTGGACGACCGTGCAGTTCGAACTCGAGGGCGCGATCCCCGGTCACTACCGCGTCGCGCCGGCCTTGCTTCGCAGCGCGAGCGATCCCGAAAGCCTCTCGATCGGCAAGCCGAGCGAATTCGACATTCTGCCCTCGGGTAGCACGATCCCTGATCCATACCGAGCGACGCCCGACGAGTTGTATGCCCTGGGCATGGCCGCGAATGCGGCCGGAGACATCGACAAGGCGCGCGATTGGCTGACGCGCCTGATGAAGGACTTCGAGGGCGATCTCGCCGACGAGAATGCGTCCTCGCCCCTGCAGCAGGCGGCCGGCGCGCTGTTCTTCATCGCGCTCGAAAAGCACGACGCGCGCGAAGTCGTGCGCTGGTTCGAAGTGCTGCGCGAGAAACGCCCGGATCTGGTGATTCCCTTCGACAAGATTCTCGCGGTGGCGAAGTCCTATTCGACGATCGACGAGCACGAACGCGCCCTATCGATCCTGCGCGCCTGTGTCGAACAGACCTTCGGCGTCGACCTCAAGGTCGCGGGAGCGATGGAGAGCCAGGGCGATGCGTCGCAGGCACTCACTCTGCTCGCGCGCCTGTGGAGCGAATATCCCGATGCACCGGCGGTGCTCGAAACCTGGCTCGCGCTCTCGGACAAGCTCCTGACCAAGGCCCCCAACGCCTCTGACGACAAGAGTCTGGTCCGCGACGGGCGCACGCGCGCCAATCTGCACACGGAAGGCACGCGCCTGCTGCAGATGTTCCTGTGCCTGTACCCGAGGGACCCGCAGGCGCCAGAAGCCGCGCTGAACCTGATCGCGGCGCACCTCGGCCTCGAGGACTATAAGACAGCCTCCAATTTGGCGCAGAGCTTCGCCGCGCGCTACACGACGCCGGAATTCGCCGACGCGTTCCTCTACTCGCGCGCCGTGGCCGAGTGGTACCTAGGCAACGACCAAGAAGCGGTGCGCGTGTGCGAGAAGGTCGCCGGCGCTGTCTACAAGGACGCCAAGGGCATCGAGCGTCCCTCGAAGAACCGCGATCTCGCCCAGTACATCCTGGCCCAGATCCACCACGCGCGGCGCGAAGTCGAACGCGCGGCCGAGTACTACGGCAAGGTCGAGCAGAGTTTCGCCGACGCCAAGGCTGCGCTTCAAGAATTGCGCCTGCACAAACTCTCGATGGACGAGGTCACGCGCGTGAAGCCGGGCGAAGCCGTGCGGCTCGCGCTGCGCTCGAAGAACATCGCCGAAGTCGAATTGGCGGTCTACCCGGTCGACTTGATGACGCTCTACCTGCGCGAGGGTGATCTCTCGAAGGTCGCGCAGGTCGACCTTTCGGGCATTGCACCGGAACTGTCGCGCACGATGAAACTCGACGGCACCAATACGCTGCGCGAAGCCGAGCAGAAGCTCGAACTCGCCTTGGCGAGGACCGGCGCTTACCTGGTGATCGCGCGCGGCGGCGAACTGTTCGCTTCGGGCCTGATCCTGGTCACGGAGCTTGAACTCGACGTCACCGAGGATGCGCCGCGCGGCGGTGTGCGCGTGCAGGTCGTCGACTCGCGCGACGGCAAGTACGTGCGCAACGTCGACGTGCGCGTGGTCGGGTCCGCGGACAAGAAAATCCAGCGCTCGAAGACCGATCTGCGCGGCATGGCGAGCCTCGACCAGGTCAACGGTCTGGCCACGGTCATCGCGCGCGCCGGCCAGGATCGCTACGCCTTCTATCGCGGAACCAGCGTGCTGGGCAGCGTGCAGATCGACGGCAAAAAGATGAAAGCTGCGGAACCGGCCGTCGAACAACTTTCGCAGGGCGACTACCTGAGCAACGTGATCCAGTTCAACGCCTCGAACCAATCTCAACGCGCCGGTCGCCTGATCGAGGAAATCGGCCGTCAACGGCTGGGGGTGCAGATCAACCAGGTCAAGTAGACTCATCCCCCAGTGACCGGCGACGTTGAAATCCTGAAGCAGAGTCTCTCGCGCAGCGTGCGCCTGGAACGCCGCGGCGAGCGCAGTGTCGTCGTCAAGCGCTTCGAACATTCGCGCGTCCTCGGACGGGCCTTCGATCGGGGCCGTGCCCGGCGAGAGTTCGAGGTGCTCAGACACCTCGCGAACAACGGACTCGACGTGCCGCGGCCGCTGCAGATCGTGCGCAAGGGACGCGCCTTCGAAGTGGAACTCGAATGGATCGAGGGTGCGCGTTCGCTCGCCGAACTGTCGACGAACCACGCGCATTTCAACGCCTCGCTGGCCCGCGGACTTGGCCGGCTGCTCGCGGGAGTGCACTCCTGCGGCGTCGATCACCCCGACCTGCACGCGGGCAACGTGCTGATCACGCCACAGGGTCGCGCGATCGCGATCGATTTCGACAAAGCACGGCTCGTGCCCGCCATCGGCGATGGCGAGGTCTTTCGGGACCTTGTCTCGCTGTGCGCCGGAATGCGTGAAGTGACCGGACCTGACTGGCGCAGGCTCGCCTTCGATGCCTGGTGGCAGGCGCTCGAGCCGCGACTGCGCGATTCGCTGACGAATCCCGATGTCTTCGCGATCGAGTCGTTTGCGCGCGATCGCCGCCTGCGTGTGGTCGAGGGCCGGTCGCGGCGTTGGACCCGCGCGGGATCGGCCGTGTTGGAAATCGGTGGCCGGCGCGGCTTCGCGCGGGTCGGGAGCGATCCGTCACTCCAGCTTCGCGCATTGCGCGGCGAGGCCGCGCCTGACGGTCATGTCGCGGTCGAGGGATCGAGGCGCCATGTTCTGGCCTACTGGCGTGCCATGGCGCGCCTGGAAGAGCACGGCATCCCCGCCCCGCGCTGCCAGATCTTGGTCAGCGCGCGCCACTCGCGCGCGTGGTTCGCGGTCCAGACTTCGCCGGCGGCGGCAACGCCACGCGAGCGCGGCGCGTTCCTCGGTCAGTTGCTCGATCGCGGACTTTGGTGCGAACGGCTCGAAGCCGGCGATCTGGGCAGCCTCGGGCTGGTACGGCCGCGTTGCCTGGTCGTGGCGGGTACGAAGAGCGCGCCGGCGAAGCTCGAGCCCTGGCTCGCCGCGCTCGATCAGGGCGCGCGACAGGAATTCATGCTCGGTTTGCGCTCGGTGTGGAAAGGTCCGGCTCGCGAACGCGCCGCGTTGCTGGCTCTGCTCGAGCATGGCTGATCCCCTGCGAAGGCGATTGCGCGCCCGCGCGCTGGCCTGCCTGTGCACCGCGTCGCGCTTCGTGCCGCGGCGGCTCACGCATGCGTGCCTGCGAACACTCGCCCGCGCGGCGCGCTTCACGCGCTTTGAAGCACAGACGCTGGCCAATCTGGAAGCGACGCTCGGCCGCGAACTCTCAGAGGCGCAGCGCCGAGTCATCGCGCGCGAAGTACGCCTTTTCTCGGCACGCTTGTTCGAGGAATGGATGTTCCTCGCGCGCGCCGCGCAGGGCCCGCGCGCCCGCGGCAAGGTCGAAGCCTGGCTCGCAAGTCAGGTCGAGTTCGATGCTTCGTGCGCGCGCCTGTTCAGCGCTGCGCGCGAGGGTCGCGGACTCTTGATCGCGACTGCGCATCTTGGGAATTGGGAAGTGCTTGCCGCGGCGCTGCGCATGCGCGGCCTCGACGGCGCGGTCGTCGGCCTGCGCAAGCATCGCGACCCGAGTGCGAATTGGCTGGTCGGGATGCGCGGCGCGCTTTCCGTGCGCACGATTCCACAGGACGCGCCGCCGCGCGAGGTGCTCGGCGTATTGCGCGCGGGAGGCACACTCGGCTTGTTGTGCGACCTCGAGGTGCGCCGGCTGTCCGGCATCCACGTGCCCTTCTTCGGCCTGGAAGCCCTGACCCAGACGGCTCCCGCCGCGCTGTCGCGCGCGGCCGGGCTTCCGATCCATCCCGTGCGCATCGTCGCGCGCGGCGAACGCTACGTCGTGTTCGCGGAAGAGCCCCTGGAACTCGCGCGCGACTTGCCGCGCGAAGCGGCCACGCGCGACCTGCTCGCGCAACTCAACAGGATCTACGAGCGCTGGATTCGCGAAGATCCGGCCCAGTGGGCCTGGCACCAGCCGCGCTGGCGCACGCGCCCGGGCGAACGCACGGCGCCACCGCTGCATTCCAGGTCGGCGAAACCCTGATCAGAGTTTGTGCTGCTCGAGAAACTCGGCGATCACGCGGTTCTTCGAGATCGATTCGAATTCGGCGGGATTGTGCCTGCGATAGCCGGAGAGCTGATTGCAAAGGTCGTCCAGGCGCAGCAGCTCTTGCACAGCCTTGTTCTCCATGCTCACGTCCCCGGCGAAGCGCAGGATCGAAAGCAGAATTCCGACCGACTCGCCGGTTTCCTTGCGCTCGAGTCGCGAGCGCGCCTGCTCGAGACGCTGCTCGAACCATCCGGCGCGCTTGCGCTCGAGTTCGCCAAGCAGGCCGTGCGCGGCTTCGAGTTCGTCCCCCTGCGCACCGGCCGCGAACCCGCGCACGACCGCGAACGCTTCGAGATAGTTGCAGGGCTCCGACCAGGTCAACGATTCGACTTCGAATTTCAGATCGGCGTAGTTCTGCGGCGCGCCAAGATCGACCGCCGCGGCCACGCGAGCCTCTTCGCGGGCGACCCATTCCAGTTGCGGATGGGTAGGCCACTGCACGCGGAAGTAGCGCGCGCGCTTCATGAACACACGCGCCTGCGGCGACGCGATCGGGTCTTTCATGTAGCGCTCGGCGAAGCCCAGGAGTTGCGAATCGAAGTACTGCCGGCCCGCGGTCCCGTTGCGAATCTGCTCGGCCGAGCGAGCACTCTGTTCCGCGATGTCCTTGCGCAGGTTTGCGATCCTCGCCGCGAGCGGCGTATCGTGCGCAACGCCGGCTGGAATGCGATCGAGTTGCTCGGAGGCCTCTGAGTACCGGCCCTGCTCGAAGTGCAGGCCGGCCTCTCGGTAGGCGACGTCCGCATCGGCCGCCCCGATCTGGCGCGCCTTGGCGCTGAACGTCAGGTTCACGACGAACCATGCCGCGGCGCAAACGAGCGGGATCCCGATCGCGATCCAGGCCCAGGTCGGCAACCTTGCTGCGCGCCTGCCCTCCGTCGCGGGCGAATCGGCAACCGGCGTGGTTTGCGGGTTTCCGTACTCGGCCGCCAAGGTCGCGCCGCCGATCTGCACCGGCACGCCGTGTTGAAGCACGAACGCCGCGCCGACCGCGCGCCCGAACAGCTGCGGCGCCGCGACACCCGGCCTCGCGTGCAAAGTCGCCTTGCCGCTGCGCACTTCGATGTCGGCGTGCAGGACGGCGACCCCCGGAGAATCAAGCTTGAGCTCTGCCTGGCTCCCGCTGCCCACGGATAGTCGTCCTTCGCTGAGATGGAAGGCGCGCCGGCCGCCCGAGTCGACAACGATCAGACGTACCATCGTCGTGGTGGAGCTTGGTCAGAGGTCAGTCAGGAACGCTGTGTC
>JANMRV010000882.1:0-12695 GCA_031388685.1 Planctomycetota bacterium | reverse complement strand
CGAGGCTGAACTCGAACTGCACGGCGGCCACGATCCCGAACACCGCGTCGAGACGATCCTCACGCACCTCTCGATCCGCGAAATCGACCGGCCGTGTTCGGGACTGTCCGGTGGCGAGCGGCGGCGCGTGGCCCTGGCGCGCATGCTCGTCGATCTGCCCGAACTGTTGATCCTCGACGAACCGACCAACCACCTCGATGCTTTCGCCGTCGACTGGCTCGAGGACTTCTTGCTCTCCTCGCGCGCAACGCTGTTCTTCGTCACCCACGATCGCTACGTCCTGGAGCGCCTTGCGCACCGCATCCTCGAACTCGACGGCGGCAAGCTCTACGCCTACGAGGGCAACTACTCGGACTATCTCGCGCAGCGCATGGAGCGGCTGGAGTCCGCCGCGCAGGAAGAATCCTCGCGCTTGAATATGCTGCGGCGCGAAACGGCCTGGATGCGACGCGGCGCGCCGGCGCGTTCGACCAAGCAGAAGGCGCGCATCTCGCGTTTTGGAGCCCTGCTCGATCGCGCGCCGCCGAGTGCGGGCTCGGCCCTGGACTTCCACCTTCCCGACGGCCCGCGCCTGGGCGAAAAGGTGCTCGCGCTCGAGAACGTGGCGATGTCCTACGGCGGCAGGCCGGTCTTCGCGCCCTTCAGCCTGGAGATCACGCGCGGCGAGCGCGTCGGCATCGTCGGCCGAAACGGCGCGGGCAAGTCGACCTTGCTGAAACTGCTCACCGGAGAACTCACGCCCCAGCAGGGCCGCGTCTTGCGCGGCGAGACCGTGCGACTGGCCCTGATCGACCAGGAGCGCTGGGCGCTCGATCCGGCGCGCACCGTGCAGCAGGAAATCGCCGGCAACAACGACCACATTTCCATCGACGGCCGTTCGATGCGCATCGAGTCGTTCCTCGATCAATTCATGTTCGCGGGTGCGAAGCGCGAGGCGCGCATCGGCGATCTTTCCGGCGGCGAGCGCGCGCGCCTGTGCGTCGCCAAGTTGATGGTGGCGCAGGCCAACGTGCTGGTGCTCGACGAACCGACCAACGACCTCGACTTGCCGACGCTGCGCGCGATGGAAGAGGCTTTGATCGAGTTTCCCGGCAGTCTGGTCGTGGTCAGTCACGATCGCTGGTTCCTCGATCGCGTCGCTACGCGCATCCTGGCCTTCGACGCGCGCGGAAGGCTCGTGCACCACACCGGCGACGTGGCCGAATTGATCACGCGCATGGCGAAGGAGTACGACGAATTCGAAGCCCAGGCCGAGCAGGCGCGCGCGACGGCGACCAAGCTGGTCCCGGCGCCGCCCTCAGGCGCCGCGCCGGCAGCCAAGGCGCGCAAGCTCGCGCCCTGGGAACAGCGCGAACTGCTGACTGTCACCGCCGAGATCGAAAAGCTCGAAGCGGAACACGTGCGCATCGACGAGCGGCTCTCGGATCCGACGCTTTACACCAGCGCGCGAAATGAACTCGAGCCGCTGCGCGCGCGCCGCAGCGAAGTCGAAGCGCTGACCGCCAGGCTCTACGCGCGCTGGGAAAAACTCGAGGGCTGAATCTAGAGGACGTGCACGCAAAGCGCGATGAGTTCAGTCGCGAAGAGCAGCGCGGCCGCGCGCAAAATTTCCTGGGCCGCGCGCTGCGTGCCGACCGGCTCGCGCGCTTGGAGAAGCGCCAGCGCGGGCAAGGCGAAAAGGGCCAGATGCGCGAGCGCCGTGAGCAGCGCCACGGGTCCCAGTGCAATACTGCGCGTGACCAGTTCATAGGCGCAGCGGTGAAACTCGAGGCCCAGCGCGCGCGGCGCGACGGCGTCGCGCCAGGCGACGAGGTCCAGCAACGCGATCGCGCTCGAGAGCGCGAGGAACGGCAGGGTCCACGACAATTTCAGGACCGCGTTGGCGCGCGCGGCAAAAACGCAAAGTCCGATCAGCAGCAATTTGCACGCAAGCAGGCCCGTCAGAATCGCGGCGCCCGAAAGTCCCAGGACCGCCGTCGACCGAAATCCGCTCTCCAGGCGCCTTGGGTCCAGGGCAGCGGAGCAGCAGGTCACGCTGGCCGTCACTTTCTCGGCGCCGAGCCAGTTCATTTCGCAAACAACCTCGAGCGCGACCAGCGCGGCGATGGGCGCGATCGCCGCGAAACGCAAGCGCAGGAACGCCGCGCCCGTTCGACCCTGCTCCGCGTAGGCGAGTGACCACCAGACGAGCAGCGCTCCGATCGCAACCGGTTTCGCCCACAGCGCCGCGTGCGCGAGTTCGGGCCGCAGTTGGACCACACCAAAGGCGCACATGACGCCATTCGGGGCAAAGCTTTGGACATAGCCGTCCAGCACAAGGAAGAACAGCGCCCAGGCGACGATGCGAAGCGCGAGCAAGGCCGCAGCGCACAGCGCCAGCAGACTCGCGAGCCCCTCGAGTTCGGCCGCGGGCCGCCGGCCAAAGCGCGCGACGAGCGCGATCACGCACAATCCGCCGATCAGGAGCGCTGACAGGCCATCGACGAACAACAGGGCGATCGTGCGCGCGTCGACGATCATCGAGCCTCGCTCGGACGCGCGAGCCGCAGACGCTGATTCGCCGCGGATTCCAGGCGCGGATCGTGGGTGGCGACGATCAACGCGAGCCCGCGCGCGACGCGCGCAAGCAACGCGTTGACCACGAGTTCCGCCGTGTCCGCATCCTGATTCGAAGTCGGCTCGTCGGCGATCAGGCCGACTTCCGCGGACAAGAGCGCACAGGCGAGTGCCGCGCGCTGACGCTCGCCACCGGACAACTGTGCGGGCAAACGCTCGGCCAAGCTCGCCCTTATCCCGAGCGACTCGAGTTCCAGGTGCGCACGCGCGCGCCGCTCTTTTCGCGCAACACCGAGCAGCGCGAGCGGGATCGCCACGCCTTGCCAGAGCGGCAAGTGCTCCTGGAGCAGAAAACTCTGACCGACGACGCCGATTCTGCCGCGGCGCAGCAGCGCGAGATCAGATTCGGACGCACGGGTGACGTCCTGCCCGCAGCACAGCACGCGGCCGCGATCCGCGCGCTCGACTCCGGCGAGCAGCGCGAGCAGCGTGCTCTTGCCCGAACCGGAAGGACCGAGCAGCGCGCAAAGCTCAGCGGCGTGCACACGCAAGGAAATCGGTCCGACGAGCGGCGCGCGTGCTCGCGCGCGCTCCACATCGACAAGTTCGAAGACCGGATCCGACGCGCTCATGCAAAGGCCTTGAGCGGACGCGCGAGCGAAAGTCGCCAGGTCGCGAGAATCGAACCGGCGATGGTCGTCGTGAAGGCGAGCGCGAGCGCGAGCCCAAGCGGCAACGGCGCAAAGGCCGACGGAATCACCTGTTCGGGGAACAGACCGAGATCCGGGATCAGATAGGGCGCCAGGAGCGGCGCGCCGAAAAGCCGCACCCAGATCCACGCGCACAGGAACGCGCTGCTGCCCAGGGCCAAAGCGACGAATGTGTTCTCGATCATGGAAAGGATCAACAGATCGCCGCCCGTGAAACCGGCCAGCTTGTAGAGCGCGATTTCCGTTCCGCGCCGCGCGTTCGCGAACCATGAGAGCGCGCAAAAACAGGCCGTCGCGAGCGCCAGCACCGGCGCGAGCAAGGCCGACAGCGCGCCGCTGCGCAGGTTCGCCGCCGCGCTGACCGCGGCGCGCGTCTCGTCGCGCGTGACCGCTACGCCTGTGGGCAGCGCTCGCAGGCTGGCCGCGGCAACGGCGGCGCTGTAACCGGGCCGCGTCCACACGCACAGTTCGCTGACGCGCGCGTCCGCGAAGAGAGCCTGCGCTTCCTCGACTTCGACGATCAAGGCCTTCGCGCCCGCCAGCGCGTCGGTCGCGCGCAACACGCCGCTGACCGTATAGACGCGCGTCAACGCGGCTTCCAGCGCGAGTCTCGAGCCCGCTTTCAGGCCCAGCTCGCGCGCGAGCTCCGCTCCGATGATGCACTCGCCCGCGGACTTGGGCATCGAACCCGCTTCGAGTTCGATCGCCGTGTGCAGGCGCGTTGATTCGACGCCTGCGACGAGCAACTGCGTCGGCCCGGCTTGCGCTGTTCCGAGCACACGTCTTTCCACGCGCTCCACGCCGTCGAGTGCGCGCAATCGCAGGGCGAGTTCGGAGTCGATCGGCACGTGCCGGCCGAGCGCGCGCGCGCTGAGCAGGATGTCCGGACCGCGCTCCGCGGCTTGGAGCCCCTCGCGGCGCAGGCCCTCGGCGATCGCCGCGCCGGCGACCCACAGGACCAGCGTGAAAAAAAGCGGCGCGCACGCGGCGCAGTATCCAAGGGCATGCGCCGCGACGTTGTCCGCGGCGAGCGCCGCCAAGGCCTTGGTTCGCGCGATCACGGTTCGCTCCGCTCAGCGCGCAAGCGGCGCAAGTGTGAAGGCGCCGCCGGCACTGGCACCGATCGCAGCACCCGGCAGCGGCTCGAAGGCGCTCTCGGGCCACGACTCCAGACGCGCGTCGAAGGCGAAGAAGCCGTGCTCGACGCCCGCCGCTGAACCGATTCCGAGTCCCACGGAAAGCTGCGGCCAGGCGTGCGCGGGCGCAACTCGCCGTGCCTCGAACCACAGCACGAGAGCGCAGGCCAGCGCGGCGCCGAGCACGCCGCCGACGAGCAGCGCAGCCCTACGGCCGCACCACACGCACGACCTCTCCAAGCGGCGGATTGTCCACCGCGAACGTGTTGGCCCCGCCCGGATAGTCGATGTCGATGCGCTCGACCTTGGTCGAATCGCCAAGGCCGATGTGCAGGATCGCACTCGACTGCGTCAGGTATCCGCCGGCGTTGTAGAGCTCGCGGTGAATGATCATGCCGCCGGCGACGACGCGCACGCGCGCGCCGAAGGACGGCCGGCCGCTCTTCTCGACGAGTTGCAGGCGCAGTGCGGCTCGCTTCGGAGAATCGTTGCGCAGCAGGTAGGGTGCCTGGTTGAAGTTGGCCACGACGAGATCGAGGTCGCCGTCGGCATCGAAATCGGCCAGCGCCGCGGCGCGCGAACTCTTGGTCATCTCGCGGCCCTTGATCGCCTTGCCGGGCAAATTCACGCCGCCGAGCGGTGGTTCGATCCCCGCGGCCTTCGCCACATCCACGAAGTGTCCGCCTTCGTTGTGCAACAGCTGATTCGGCCAATAGGGATAAGGAAAGCCCATGCCCGCCGGCAGGTACAGATCCTCCTGGCCGTCGTTGTCGAAATCGCCGACTGCGATCCCCCACGGCCACCAGGTTTCCAGACCTGCCTCGCGCGAGCGCTCCTGAAACTTCCTCGAGCCCAGGTTTTCGAAGAACGTGTTGCCGAACAAGGTCGCCTTCGACTGCGTTTCCTCGTTGCTCGAAATCGGCTTTCCGCCGCCGACGCTCGTGCCCAGCGGCGTGTTGAATTTCAGGCCGGCCTGGACCTGTTCGAGGGTCTCGGACTTCGTCCACATGTCCGAGTGCATGTCGACGACGTAGAGATCCGGCCACTCGTCGCCGTTTGCGTCGAAGAAGCGCGCGCCCATGCCGCCCCAACTGGTGCGCTGCAGCGAAGTGTCCGTGATTTCCTTGAACTGACCGCCGCCACTGTTCTCGAAAAGGTGGTTCTTGCCGAACATGTTCGAGACATAGAGATCCATGTCGCCGTCGCGATCGATATCGCTCGCCGCCACGTCGCCATTCCATTCGCTGGAATTGATGCCGCGCGCGGCGGTCTCGTCGCGAAAGGTCCCGTCGCCCTGGTTGACGTACAGGATGTCGGCTTCGCCGGGATTGCGCGCGTCGGGCGCGGCGGCGACCTGCGCGAAGGGCAGCGCAACTCCTTGATAGGCGTAGTTCGCCTCCTGACTGACGGTCTCGGTCGTGAACTTGCCGATGTTGCAGAGGTACAGATCGAGGTCGCCGTCGTTGTCGCAGTCGAACCAGGTCGTGCCGTTCGAATGCCCCACGTAGCCGACGCCGCTTTTCTCCGTGACATCCTTGAACGTGCCGTCGCCCTGGTTGGCGAACAGGCGATTGCCGCCGCGATAGCTGGTGACGTAGAGGTCGGGATCGCCATCGCCGTCGCAATCCCCGAAAGCGGCGCCGACAGAGAGCGAGCGTTCGACCACGACGCCTGCGCGCGCCGTGATGTCCTCGAAGCGAAGCCCGCCAAGATTCCTGTACAGCGCGTTGGGACCGAGGAAATCGCAAAAGTAGATGTCCTCTCTTCCGTCGCCATCGACGTCGGCGATCGCCACGCCACTGCCGTGGTCGTAGGGATTCACGCGGTAGGTGGAACCGTTCTCCGAATCGAGGAAGTGGTGGCTGAAGCTGATGCCAGATGCCGCCGTGACGTCCTTGAACCGGATCGTCGTCGCCGCCACTTGTTCGGGCGACGGTTGCGGATCCTTCGCGTTGTCGCAAGCCGCGCACAGCGCGACAGAGAGCGCGACGACGCAGGGCAGGAATTTTCGAATCATCATGGGTTCTCTGGAAAAGGGTTGGGTACCAGCGCACCGCCGAAGGAGCGCGCGTGCTCCGCGGCGGATACAGCATCGACGAACGCGCGCAGCACCGGGCGGCCGCCCCGCTCGTTCAGATTCGAGCGCACGAAGCAGGCCGCCCTGGGATCGAGCGGGCGGCCATCCTGCTCGGCGCGGACCTGAAAATGAAGCGCGCTGGACGCCGCCACCCTGCGCGGCCAGGCCAGGGCGCACTCGGCGCTGCAGAAACTGTGCACGAGTTCCGTGCCTTCGAAAAGATCGACGCGCGCCGTGGAAACGATCGCGACTCCGTCGAGCGCACAGCGCAGTCCTGCGCCGGCGCGGAATTGCGCGCGCGAAACGAACGAAAGCGCCAGCAGGGCGACGCACCACAGGCTCAGGAATCGCACGGACATGCTGATCCAAAGTCTAGCCCCTTGAGGGTCCACCGATCGCGAGGCAAGATCGAAGATTCTCCGATGAAAAAACACCGCGTCCTAAGTGTTGCGATCAGCGCATCCCTGGTGCTTGGCTGCCGGGAAGATGTCGCTCCCGCCCTGGGGCCCGCGGGGTTGACGGACGAGAGCCGCGCTCGCGAAATCGAATTTTCGGTGGCACGCGGCGGGACCGACTACTTCATGCCCGACAGCATGGGGCCCGGGTGCGCCCTTTTCGATGCCGACGGCGACGGCGATCTGGATGCCTTCTTCGTGCAGGGCATTCGCGCGTCCGACGGGAAACTCGAAAGCGAGGCCGGCCGCGACCGGCTGTTGTTGCAGGGCGCCGATGGACGCTTCGTCGATGCCAGCGCGCAATCTGGCGTCGACGATCCGCGCTACGGCATGGGCGCGGCGGTCGCCGATGTCGACAGCGATGGCGACTTGGATCTCTTCGTGACCAATTTCGGCAGTTCGCGCCTGTACCTCAATCGCGGCAATGCGACCTTCGAAGACGCGACCGACAGCTTTGGAATCAGGGAAGAGGGCTGGGCGGCGACAGCCGGCTTCTTCGATTACGACGCGGATGGGCGCCCGGATCTTTTCGTCGCGCGCTATCTGAAGTTCGACCTCGAAACCCCCGGCACCACCAGCGGTGCCCTGCCCGACTATCCCTCGCCGCTGCAGTTCAGCGGTCTGCCCGCCCGGCTGTGGCACAACGAAGGCGGCGGCAGATTCCGCGATGTCAGCCGCGAGAGCGGCATCGCGGCCGGCGTCGGACGCGGACTCGGGCTGGCCTTCACGGATCTCGACGGAGACGGCCGCGTGGACATCTTCGTCGCCAATGACTCCGAACCGAATTTCGCCTGGCTGCAGACAGAACCCGGCCGCTTCGTGAATCGCGCCTTCGCGCTGGGCCTGGCGGTCAATCGCGTCGGCCGCCCGCAAGCCAACATGGGCGTCGCGCTGGGCGACTGCGATGGCGACGGCTCACCCGAGTTGTTCGTCACGCACTTGGTGGCCGAGACGAACGTGCTGTACCGGAAAACCGGCGAAAAGCAGTACAGCGACGTCACCGAGGGTTCCGGGCTCGGCGCTGCCAGCCTGGACCTGACGGGCTTTGGAACGATGTTCGCCGACGTCGAGAACGACGGCGATCTGGACCTGCTCGTGGTCAACGGGCGCATCATGCGCCGTGGGCCGCGCGGCGCGGCACAGGTTCCGGCCCACTGGATTCCATACGCCGAGGAGAACCAGCTTTACCAGAACGACGGCTCCGGCCACTTCGCACTGGTCCCGCGCGAGCTGGGAGGCGACTGGTCGAAGGCACTGGCCGTCGGCCGCGCGCTGGCGCTAGGCGATGTGGACCGTGATGGCGGGCTCGACGCGCTGGTTTCCAACGGCGACGGCTCGTGCCGGTTGTACATGAACCGCTACGCCGGCCGCGGCCACTTCCTTGGCGTGCGCGCCCTCGATGCCGACGGCCGTTGCGACGTGCTGGGCGCGCGGGTCGAAGTGCGCGCCGGCACCCAGCGCTGGATTCAAACGGCGGGGACGTGTCAAGGCTACCTTTCGTCGGGCGAGGCAAGCCTGCATTTCGGTCTGGGCGCCGCGCAGTCGATAGACACCATCGTCGTACACTGGCCGGGCGGCGACAAGGAGACCTTCGCTGGAGGAACTGTCGACCGCGAGCTGCGGCTGCGGCGCGGAAGCGGCGGACACTGAACCCCAAGCCCGAAACGGCACGACAAAGACATGCGAGTCAAGTTTTTCGATTTCTTCTCCAAGCGTCGAGCGCAGCAGGCCGGCAGGACTCCGCTGCTGGTCCTGGCGGTGCTGGCGCTTGCGATCGGCTTGGCGCTGTGTCTGCTCTACCAGCCGTGGAACCTGCTGCGCTACGGCAGCGCAACGCCCCCGCTACCGGCAAGCAGCGACCTCGAGGCACCGTTGTCGGAGCGCATCCAGGCGCGCATCACCGCGGTGCGAGAGCACCCCTATGATGCAGCGGCCTGGGGCCAGCTGGGGGAAACCTACGACGTCCACCAGATCTTCCCGCAGGCCATCGTCTGCTACGAACGCGCGGCACGGCTGGCGCCGACCGAGCCGCGCTGGCCGTATTGGCTGGGGATCGGCCAGCGAGTCGGCAATCAGAGCGCCGCGCTGACCTGCTTCGAGCGCACGATCGCGCTCGCTCCCGACTGGGCCGCGGCGCACTTCTATGCGGGCCACGGCTACCTGTCGAGCGAACGGCTCGACGACGCCGTGCGTGAATTCGAGCGCGCTCTCGAACTCGAGCCCGAAGCGCCGGCCGCGCTGATCGGCCTGGCCAAGGTTGCGCTGTCGCGCAACGACGCGAACAAGGCGCTCGAGTACCTCGAGCGCGCGAATCACACGACGCTGAAGACCAAGGAGTCGCGCTGGCTCATGGCGGCTGCGTGGCGCGCGCTCGGCGACGAGACCAAGGCGCAGAGCTATTCCACATTGAATGAGCCGCCGCCCTTGCAGGAGCCATTCCCGGACAAGTTGCGCGCAAAGCTCCTGCGGGACGAGGGCGTGACGCTGCTCTTCGCGCGCCAGCGCGCGGACGCGTACCTCGCCAATGGCGAGAACGATCGCGCCATCGCCGAGTTGCAGACCTACGTCGAAAAAGTTCCCAAGTCGGCGCCGGCGCTGGCCGCGCTGGCCGACCTCTACATGCGCGCCGGCAAGCTCGAGGATGCGATCGCGCGCTACCAAGCGGCTTGCACGCTCGATGCCACGCTGGCATCTGCGTTTTCGCAGTGGGGTTCGGCGCTCGCGCGCACCGGCAAGCTTCCCGAGGCCATCGCCAAGTTGCGGCAGGCGTTGGGGCTCGAACCGGCGAAAGTCGAATTCAAATCCGACCTTGCTGCCGTGCTCTGTTCTTCCGAGCAGAAGGAAGACCGCGAGGAGGGCTTGGCGCTGCTTGGGGAAGCCGCGCAGGCGCGACCCGACGACCCCTCGCTGCGCTTGAATTTCGCTCAGGCATTGCGCGCGAACGGACGCCTCGACGAGGCCGTCGCAGCCTTTCAGCGCGCGCTCGAGCTCAAGCCGAACGACGCGCGCATGCGCTTCGAGTTCGGCATGCTGTGCGCCACGGCCGGACACATGGAAGAGGCCGCGGCGGCATTCGGGCGCGTGATCGAACTCGATCCGTCCCAGATGAGCGCGAGGCTGAACCACGTTCGCGCGCTCAGTGAATTGGGCCGCCACAAGCAGGCCCTCGCCGCGCTGCGCGTCGCCCGCGAGCTCAGTCCGAAGAGTCTCGACATCCGCGCTCAGATCGCTTGGATCCTCTCGACGAGCCAGGATGACGCAGCTCGTTCCGCCGCGGAAGCCCTGGCGTTGGCGCAGGAACTCACCTTGGAAACCGAAAATCAAAATCCCGAGATGCTGGTAATCCTGGCTGCAGCCGAGGCCGAGTCGGGGGAAATCGAGGGGGCGACCGTGACGCTCGAAGGGGCGCTCGAGTTGTTGAAACCGAAAACTCCAGAACCGGTCTCGAATCCGGCGCTGGTCGCGATCATCGATCGAGCGCTCGCCATGCGCAAGGCATTCAAGGCGGGCAAGCCCTATCGAACGGGAATGCCCGAGTAGTCAGCGCGGCGTGATTTTTCTCGGCAGCCACAGGTCGAGGAAGACCAGCCCGCCGCAGAGCGCCATGGCCAGTGCGTAGCTGCTGCCGGCGATGACGATCGGCAGTGAAAAGCCGCCGAAGCTGCGCGCCAGCCACCACGAGCAAAGATCGATGGCCAGCGAAAGGCCGGTGAGCGCGCACAGGCTGGAGCCGAAGCGCGAACCAAAGCGTGTCGCAAACAAGAGCGCCAGCAGCACGATCGACAGCGGCGCCAGCGCGAGCGCATGGGCATGCGTCGAAGCCGCGAGAACTTTCACCGGCAAGGGCTCGATGCGCCGCGAGAAGGCGGCCTTCGAAACCTCGTCCCAGGTGGCGAGGCCTAGTTTCGCGTCCTTGTGTTCGCCGTCGAGCGCCGCGCGCGAGTGGCAGGAAGTGCAACGCCGCGCCAGGATTTCCGCCGGCGCATCGGCGCCCAGTTCGAGACTGTCGTAGTCCTCGCTGAGCCGCTTGCCTTCGAGCCATTTCAGCAGCACGTCGCGCTCCGTCGCGCTCAACTCCGCCGGATGTCCGCGACGAATCGCGCCCAAAAGCGGCGCGGTGGTGTCGACGCCGTGATAGGCGCCTTCGAGATCGGTCAGGGAGACTCCCGGCCGTTCGTCGCGATTTTCGTGCTGCGCGATCAGATGCGCCCCGGAGGCCGCGAATCCGCCCGCGATCACCACGAGCAGCGCGCACAATCCGACGCGCGCTCCAAGCGGCAATTCGCGAAGGCTGCCGTCGGTCGAAAAAAGTCCGCGACTCACAGCGCTTGCAGCCATTGGGCGTCGATCTTGATTTCCGTTCCTTCAACGAGTGCGCGGTGCGCCAGCACGCCGACCGCCGAACTGCGCGCGCCGTCGGCCAGCGAACACGCCGCGGGCTTGCCGTTCGCGATCGCAGTGACGAAGTCGGAAAGCGCGTAGTACAGCGAGGTGTAGGGCAGACCGACGCCTTCCTGCAACTTGCCCTGGGAAGCGAGTTTGGTCGCATCGGCGATCAACGTGATGCCCTGTTCGTTGTGGAACTGCTGGCGATTGGCATAGACCTCCCAACCTTGCGTCGGCGCGTCGGCTTCCTTGAACATCCAGCCGTGCGTCCAAGCCAGTTTGATCGCCGCCATGGCGCCGGCGATGACTTCGTAGCGGCCTTCGAAGGAATTGGCGAGCGTGCACGAATAGTCGAGGCACAGCCCGTCGTCGAACGTGAACTCCGCTGCGACGCAGTCGGGGATCAGGCGCCCGTCCTTGTGCACGCGCAGACTGCCGCGCGCGCGCACGGAAACCGGGTAACGGCCGAGGAACCAGTGGAACACATCAAACTGATGCGTGCCCATTTCACCGAGCAGGCCCAGCGAGATCTTCGGGTCGAGGTGCCAGTTCAAATCGCGATCGCGCTCGGGCGTCGAGCCCGCCGTGCGCCAGGAAGTCTTCTTGTGATTCTGAGCCCGCAGCGTGGCGAGATCGCGCAGCGTGCCGGCCTTGAAGAAGGAGCGCGCCAAGGTATAGACGGGATTGCTGCGGCCTTGAAAACCCGCCGCGCAGACCAGCTTCGAACCGCGCGCCGCCGCCGCGATCGCGGCGCAATCTTCGAGCGTGCTGGCCAACGGCGTTTCGCAAAACACATGTTTGTTCGCGGCCAGCACGGCCAGCACCAAATCCTTGTGCAAATGTGTCGGCGTCGCGATCACGACGGCGGACATGCCTGCTTCCTTCGCCAACATCTCGCTTGCGACGGCATAGCCCTTGGCGCCGCTCGCGCGCCGCAGCGCGGCCTGCAGCCGCGAGTCGTCGTTGTCGCACACAGCGACGACTTCGACTTCAGGGATAGTGGCCAGTTCGCCCAGCATCGCGCGGCCCTGCCGGCCCGCTCCGATCAGGCCGAGTTTCAATCCGGCGCCGGCGAACGAGGGTTCGAGGTGCTCCAGCGCAGGAGCCAGCCAAGTGGCGGCCATGCCGGCACCGGCGGAAAGCAGGAATTCGCGTCGGTCGTGGATCATCGGGCTGTCGAACTCGTCAGGGAAGGAAGACCACTCAAGGCCTCGAAGCTGTGCGCGGCGTGGGCGAACATTTCGCCCTCTGGATCGGCGACGAGGCATTCGAAATCGCGCGGCGGGTCGAGCTTGGACAATTCGTGTTCCAGCCCGGTCTCGCGCGCGGCGAGCACGAGCAGCGCGGTCGACCAGACTTCGGCCTCGCGCGCGCT